>NZ_JBNUPJ010000002.1:0-131190 GCF_050409485.1 Facklamia sp. P12945 | reverse complement strand
CATAAGCATGCCCATTTAGAAGCACCTTGTGTAACATATGTTTGACAACTCTAGAATTGACAAAAAATTAGTTATAATAGTAAATTGAAAAAGAGGAGGTAGACTATTAAAATAGTGGTTTATTGTGGTGCTTCCTAATGGAACAGGGATATCGGATGAAGTAGTGGAAGCCGTCTCTTGGAGTCGGGAGGGTAAATTACAAATTCATTTTTATTCATAAGGATTAAAGGTATTTATAATGGTCTACAAAAAGTTTACTAACAAATTATTGAAAAAAGACTTCTTTTAACTAAAGATAATAAGACTAAAGATTATAAGCGAATTGAATTTCTAATCAGTACAGAGCAAATTGAAGGATTCATTAAAGAATGAATACCGATTGTAAATAAGTAAAATCAGTCTCTAGTACAAGTCTTTGACTAAGTAATAATGTTAGAATGACTTTACTACTTAAATTAAGGAGATTCATAATATGAAAAACAAACATTCTTTAAAAATGGCCTTACTATTAGCGCTAGTCATCGCTTTAGCCGGCTGTCAAACCATCGGTGAATTTGTATCCGGTTTCAAGCAAGACTTTATCGGTTTAACTATGACCGTTCAAACTTATGATGAGCAAGCCCAGATCATTGATTCTATGACGGGAAAATCAGTTTCAATTGAACGAGATGAAGAGTTCGATTCACAAACAGCTGAAGGCTCAACTAAAGCGGACTCGCAAGTTTTAGATATTCAGATTGGTGGTCATACCTTATCTCATGTTGGTTCTTCTCTAATTGCAGCTGAAAAAGGTCTCAATGACCTAACGATGGATGTAGATAATCGATTAGACTTATACGATACTAAATCCAACTTACCCTTTATTTCCCGTTTACAAGATAATATCGGTCAAACCTTCTTTGGTAAAAAGAAAACCATTATGGTCCGTAGTCAAAATGGCACACCTTTAGCGGTTTATTCGGGCAACAAAGTTTCCTATTTTAAAACAGATGTGCCAAAGTCGACAGGTCTTCTAATCGATGGTAAATATCTCTTTATCTATCGTTGTGATTACACTATTTATGACAATGAATTGTTAGAAAAAAGCTAAACAGAATGAGTACTTTGTGTGTAAAAGAGCCATCTCCCTAAGTAAGGAGATGGCTCTTTTTTATGCATGCCAACCACGCGCATGTTTCATTTCTTGCCCTTGATCATCGTATTTCTTTCTTTTGCTCGAAAGGTGCTCTATTTCGATAGCATAGACTTGAACATAATCGAAAGCTGTGTCAATGGCTTTATCAACTAGTGAATAATGTTTAGGGACATATTTTTTGGCGATCAGACGTAAGGCCTTGAGCAATTCTTTTTCGTTAGTAACTTTGCGAATTTTACCATAGATAATGGCCGACTCAAATTCAGTAGTAAAAACAGTACGGGCTAAAGTGCCCCAAGCAGTGGGATCAGCAGCAATCGTTTCGACTTCGCTTTCGCTATATAGATTTGGAACCTGAACCTGTCCAACAAAAGTGACACAGACAGCCATACCGTCTTCAAGTAAATCAACCTTTTTACCGGCTCTTGCACTATGAAAATAGAGGGTTTGATTGTGACGTATCATTGACAAAGGAATTGCATAAGGATAGGGTTGATCGGGCATACTTAGTACACCGTATTGAGCTTGATCGATAACTTTTTCAGCAAAATCATTGGGCATGGCACGGTCTTGACGGCGCATGGCTTGATGGATATCAGACATTTGAGACCTTCTTTCTATGGAGGTAGAGGATAAAAGCGACTTCTAAAAGAAAACATCAGGGGGTTTAGACCTGATGTTTTCTATTGATAGCTTATAAGTCTTTGAATAGAGTGTCAATAATTTGTTGATTACTGATGTTGTGAATTAAATCTTGCGGATAGTTATCATTAAAATGGTCTTGCATGGTTTTTTTATTAAAGCTAATCCCTTTTACAGAATGCTCAAAATCCCTTAAATCGTGCGTGCTAAAGAAGTCTCCTTCAAAAAGGAGTGATTGAATGACACCTTTTTCCACTTTGCAATGAAGTTTGAGGAGACCTCCGGGTAATACCGCTTCGTTAACTAAAGAAAACGCTGGATTACGGCCGAAGACCCACTCCCAGGACTCAAATTTTTCTTTTTTAAGTTTTTGGACGGCTTTTTCATCTTCTTCACTTAGGTGGAAGTAGCTTGGCTGCTCGCCTATAATTTCTTTGACTAAAGCGTTTTTAAAGGTCTTAGCATCCCAATCGTCTGGGCAGTAATTCTTAATATTAGTTGTCCGATCTTTAACAGACTTGATTCCTTTGGAGATAATCTTGTGTTTAGCGGGGTTTAAATAACAGGCCATAGCAGACAAGTCGCTATCAAATAACAAGGAACCATGATGCAGGGTGTAGTCTCCTTTAAAACATTGAGCATTGCCGGAAATTTTTTTACCGTGTATGGCTAAGTCATTGCGACTGTTCATTTCAGCTGGAATCTCTAAATTATTCAAGGAGTGAATGATGGACTGCATAAAGCGTTGAAAATCAATAGCTTCGTGTCGTTTATTTCCTTGAGGTCGAGGTGAAATAAAGCTATATTGCCAGCCACCTTGGTCGGTGAAGATAGTACCGCCCCCTGTATTACGTCGTGTAATAGTGACTTGATCTTTTTCTAGTTCTGGTAAGTTCAGTTCAACATATGCATTCTGGTAATTACCCAGCATGACTGTAAAATCGGTTTGCCAGATCATGAAAAGGTCTTCTTTTAAAGCTTTTTGGGTCATTAAGTATTCTTCTAAGGCAAAGTAATAGTTAGGATCAAGTGAATCAGTCGGTAAATATAACATGGGTCTTTATGCTTCTTCTTTGGCTAATTGAGCCACTAAGCTATTTTCAGCATCAAAGTTATGGTCAACACCGACGGCATCCAAGGATTCATGAGCCTTGTAGGAGCTTCTTACTTGAGGTCCAGAGGCTACGAACTTGAAGCCCTTTTTCATCCCCATTTTATTGTATCTACCAAATTGTTCAAGCGAAATATATTCTTCTAGTTTGTAATGCTTAGGGGAAGGCTGAAGGTATTGTCCAATTGTAAAGAAATCTACGCCTACCGCTAAACTATCATCCATAGCTTGAGCAACCTCTTCTTCAGTTTCACCTAAGCCTAGCATTATCCCTGTCTTTGTATAGATATGGGGTGCTTGTTTTTTAATATATTTTAAAACGTCAAGAGAACGTTCATAGGTAGCGCGGTGACGAATTCTTGGAGATAAACGCTCTACCGTTTCGATATTATGATTAATAATTTCAGGATTTGCTTCAATAACAAGGTCAATACTTTCTTTGTTACCTAGGAAATCTGGTATAAGCACCTCGATCGTTGTGTCTGGGCATTTTTCTTTAACAGCACGAATTGTGCGAGCAAATTGTTCAGCTCCACCATCTTCTAAATCATCACGTGCCACACTGGTCACTACCACATGGCGAAGCCCCAGTGTTTTACAAGCATCGGCTAAATTTTCAGGCTCCTTGTCATTCACTTCTTCCATATTGCCTGTCAGAATATCACAAAAACGACAAGCTCTTGAGCAATGGCTACCAAGGATCATGAAGGTGGCTGTACCATTTTTGTAGCACTCACCTAGGTTAGGACAGGTAGCTTCGGCACAAACGGTATTAAGTTGTAGGCTAGAAAGTAAGTTATTAACTTGATCGACGGATTCATTGTCAAAACGGATACGTGGTTTTACTTGGGTTGATGAAGAGGCAGTGATTTTCATTTAAGCTTCCTCACTTTCTTCAATGGTCGCAATTAAATCACCAGCAGTCACTTTGTCACCTAGCTCTTGATGGATAGCTATTAGCTTTCCAGAAAAAGGCGACTCAATCTCATGAACAGCTTTATCGGTTTCGACTGAATATAATACTTCACCTTTTTGAATGCTTTGGCCAACCTCTGTGGTCCATTCAATAATGACCCCTGACAATACTTTTGAACTTAATTTTGGAAATACAATTTCTTTTTTCAAAATGACTCCTCCAATCAATTAATTTAAAGTTATTTCCTAGGAAATCTCTACGCTCCATTGTAGACATTCCGCTATAAATGTTCAATACTTTTCACAAAAATTTAATCCAGTTCTTGCCTTCCCACCCAAGTTCATAAAACCTAGCGTACAGGCATTTTTATATCAAATACACTTAAGTTCGTGAAAAAAATAATAAGAAAAGTCCGAAAGATTGTGATAAAAATTCAAGAACTAGGTCTTGATTAATCATCATAAAGAGAGGTAAGAATTTATTTTGTGAATGTCTACTTGTGGAATGGGTAAGAATGTTCTATTCTTAATGGAAGATAGAGTGAAATGAGGAAAGGTGCATATGATAGAAAGCTTAAAACTATATTTTGAAGATCAAAAATCTTGGTGGGTATTTGTTTATAATGTTATACTTGCTTTCTTTTTAGCGGTACTTGTCATGTTAATGGATGTGCGCTATTGGGGAGACCTAGATGCGCTACCGAGTGTGTTACTAACCAGTCAAAACTTTGCGCAAATGATATTAAGTTCTTTAGCAGGCTCCCTTTTTGCTGTGGCAACTTTTACTTTTGCTACCATGCTGAGTGTGATGTCCTATTATGCTTCTAGTTTTGGGCCGCGAACAATTGAAAATTTTCTTTTTCGTAAATCGTCTACTCAAACTTTGGGTATTTATTTAGGTGGTTTTGTTTATTGCCTGGTTTCCTTATTTTTCATGCGCGAATCTCAAGGCGAATATTTAGTGATGTCGGGGACAGTGGCTTTAATGTATGGGATTACAAGTGTTTTATACTTTATTCGTTTTGTTTTTGATATCTCACAATCTGTTCAACACAATCAGGTCATTAAAGGACTATTTGAAAGAGCTTCAAAAATTATCTCGGAAAATAAAGCCTTTTTTGAAGCAGCAACATTTGTGGACCAATTGCCTTCTATTAAAGGGGCAGCCAGTCAAAGTGTGCAGTCTTTGAAACAAGGTTATCTAGATTTTGTCGATATTGATCGTTTATTTGATTTAGCAAAAGAATGTAAATGTGTGATTGTTTTGAAGGTTAGAAATGGTGATTTTGTAGGTAAAGGAGCTGTTTTAGCTGAGGCTTATTCTTTGAAGAAACAAAAAGATTGGGAAAAGTTTGAAGAGAAATTGAATCGGTCTTTTATTTTTCAACACGAACCTTCTTCTATGTACAATCCTGATTTTGCTCTTTCGAAGTTAACAGATATCGCTTTGCGGAGTGCCTCACCTTCTATAAATGACCCCAACACCATTAGTCATGTTTTTCGTTACCAGTCCATTTTATTAGGTGAATTAGGGCAAGCTCCGGCCAGGTATGCAGTCTATTTAGAAGAAATAGAATTACCTTCGTCACAAACACTAGAAGTAGGCGTTTGTTATGACTACTGCCCTTTTCAGAAGATTCTATTCCAAAATTTTGGTCAATTGGTTCAGTATATTAATCAAGACGCCTATTTAATTCGTGATCTTTATGAAGCCTTATATTTCATTGGCCTTAATTCTTCTCATAAGCATCAAGAGGTTATTAAAGGGTTTATATCATACTTATCAAATAAAATAACCGACCATTTTGAGTCTGAATATGACCAAAGAATGTTTAACGAAGTGATGGAACCTATTGCTAGGTTAAGGCCTAAAGAAACTGAGAAATAAAGGTGTAAAAAATTGCTGTAATTTGTTAGACTATTGGTGTGAGCAAAGATTTTAGTTTTTTAATGAGGCCGATCACAACGAATCAGCTTTATCAGTTTTAATGTGCGATTAAAAGACACCGTTAGTAAATAATGGCACTGTTTATCAAAAAAAAGCATAAAGCCGTTGAAAACGCTTAAATAATCAGCTAATATAGATTCTATAAGAGTAATTATTTGTGATTTATTATATGGAGGGTGACTAATGAGTAAAAAAACAATTATGTTGGTGTGTGGTACTGGAATGTCTACAACCATGTTGGTTAATAAGATGAATAATATTGTAAAGACTGAAGAACTAGATTATGAGATTATTTCATCTTCGATCCATGAAATGGAAGATTATGTAAACAATGAAAATATCGATGTCTTATTATTAGGACCACAAGTTTCTTATTTATCAGAAGGTTTGTCTAAACGCTATGCTCCAAAGCAAATCATTGTTGAAAGTATTGATAAAAATGATTACGGCTTAGCAAACGGTAGAAAAGTCTTGTTGCAAGCCGAATCGCTTTTAGACTAAAATGAAAGTAGAAGAAGTACAAGAAATTGCCATGCTAATGATTGCCAATGGTGGCGATGCGCGCAGTCAATCAATGGAGGCTATCCGCTTTGCTAAAGAAGGCAATTTTGATTTGGCTCAGCAGAAGTTCGCATTAGCCCAGGAGTCAATCTTAACTGCTCATCAATTGCAGACAAAGTTATTGGTAGGCGAAGCTCAAGGGAATAGCTCGAAATTATCTTTATTAATGATTCATGCCCAAGACCACCTGATGAACGCAATGACTGTTAACGATATGGCAAAAGAAATCGTCGATTTATATCAATTAATCCTACCGAATCATAAAAAATTTAAATAAATAATTATTTAAACCTTCTTTTTCTTTAAGAAGGTTTTTCCTTTCCATGGGAGAAGTTCACCAGCCCTATGTTGAAGCTAGCAGCGATAATTGATAAAATAAAGAATATCAAAAATGATAGGAGTGGTTAGATGTTATCTGATTCGATTCAAAGATTAAAAAGACATTATGGTTATTTTATGGGGACTATTCTTATTGCAACTGTAGGATCCTCCGTAATCAATAGAATTCTCAATATGTTCTCTCCGGTTAATGATCAATTGAATACATTTATTACCAGTGTTAATGAAACGATGACACCCGATCAATTAGTTCAATTTAGTCAAGATTTTTTTAAAGCACAATATACAGGTGTAGGAGGCTTAATAGCCTTAATCACTATGATACTATCGGTATTCCTACGCATTATGCAAAGAAGATCCTATTTTCAAAAGCTAAATTTTCCTGAAATGCGAATAGCAGATTCAGCTTTCTTTCATACCTCTCCTGTAAAAATCATTACACTTCCGATCAAGTCTTTTTTTGCCAATGTCTTGGGTTGGATCGCCGGGTTCTTACTATTATTTGTTTCTGGCTTGATATTTTTTCAACTAAGCCAATATGGCAATACGGCTAGCTTAGTTTTTGTTTTGATATTTATGCTGTTGGCATTGGCCTTAAGCGTGTTTTTAGTACCTATTTCATATCTAATAGCATATGATGTGGAAGGCAAGTATAATTTCTGGGCAACCTTTACTAAAAGTTTAACGGTAGCTAAAAATAATTTTGGCCGAATCGCAAAAAGCCTAATAGTTATTCTTTTAATCTTTATTGTCTTTTTTATTTTGATAGGTCTTCTAGGCTTCGTTATGATGGATGGAGTTGGAGCGATTGTTACTGTAGGGTTGTTAGGGCTTCTAACAATAATTGGGTTAATTTTTTGGGTAGGTCCTTTAGTTGAAGTGTATATGGCTCAAACTCTAAATCATATTTTTAACAGAGAATATTAATTTCAATTGTTTTTTAAGGAGAAAAAAGATGAACATCGAAAAAATTATGGATATATTTCAAAATGATATGAAAGTCGCTGTGCTAGCAACGGTTGACAATGAAAATAAACCGCATGCTCGATATGTTCATGTTGGTCTAGCAAACGATAAAGGAATCTTTTTCATGACCAATCCTAAAACAAATCTTTATCAACAACTCCAAGACAATAAAGCTGTTGCAATGACAGCTATGAAAGAAGAAGATTATTTGATTCAGGTGATTCGGATTGAAGGGAAAGTACGAGAGTTAGGTAAAGAAAAATTAACAGAAATTTTAGGTAACAATCCTTATGTTGAAATAGTTTACCCTGATCAAGCAGATCAAGTGGGTGCCCAAGTGTTTCAAATATATGAAGGTAAAGGCTTCTACCACTCAATGACTCAAGGTCATAAGTATGAGTTTGAAATTGGTGGAAAATTATCTAAGATGTAATGATAAAGCCCTTTGAAAATGTAGAAGTTACATTTTCAAAGGGCTTCACTAATTGTTCAATTAGAAAGAATGCTGGAGGGATCTTGCTCTCAGTCAAAGATAGGTGGAGCTATACTTTATTAAAGCCAAAATCTCTCAAAGGTAAAGATTTTTTCATATAGCTATTTAGTAATCGAAGTGATTTTATTTAATCGGTTTTTAATCCTAACAAATGTTTTAAAAGGTCCTCTATCACGCTAGCAATTATAAAGGTCACCCAAGAAATTGCCCAAGCGCTACTGATAAACGACCAGAGAAAATAAATAACAGTGACCAATGGCCAGTATATATCATCAAATATTTTATCTGTTTTTTTAAGACGCTCTCGACTGTTGATTTCTTGAGGGCTAACCTGTGATGAAAGGCCAGATTCCAATAACTTTTTATAAGTTGATTGATTTCCTCCTAAATAGATGAAAAGGAAGACTGCGCTAGCAACACAGATCAAGAGTCCGGAAATAGTCAAATCTGCTAGACCAGTTGCTACATTTAGACTGTCAACTATAACGATAGGTATAATGGGTAGAAGAATTAAGGCGATACCAGCAATGAATCCATAAGAGCTAACTTTCTCTTGTTGTTTCAAGTCGTTTTTTAGTTGCCTTTCTAAGTTCTTAGATAAACGATATTCTCCCTTAGCTACTTTTTTTGGTTTGCCATTAAATTGGCTAGCTGTTACATAGAAACCAACAGCAATTACAATTGACACTATGATGATACTAATTCCGAAGCTATCGGCTAAGGTGCTGTTTTCACCTAAGACACTTTCTAAAGTCATGAAGACTGATGAAGAGGCAATCATTAAAAAGGTGCCGAGGGCTGTTAATAAATTTGACTTGGTGCTATTGGTAATAAAAGCATTGATTTCTTCTTCTGTGAGTAAGGGATAGTGTGGCAGTTTGTTTTTATCTTGTGTTTTGAATTGATAAGCATCAAACAGTTCCTCAATACTGCCAAATTCAGTAATCACTTTACCAACGGCTTCATGCTCACTCAGACCTGAATCAATTAAGTCTTGGTATTTGTCTTCCATATTTGCCAAGATTTCTGCCTTCAGTTGAAGCATTTCATCATTGACTTCAATCTTGGTAAACATAGAATCAAGATAGGTTTTTATTACGTCCATAATTAAGCTCCTTTAATAATATTTTCCACGATTGCTTTAACGATTGTCCATTCTTTGACTTTATCTTGTAAGACTTCTTTCCCTTTTTGCGTTAATCGATAGTAGGTTCTTGGACGACCATTTGTTTTCTGGCCGGGATAGTCTTCGATTAAACCATCTTTTTTTAAGCGGTTAAAAATGGAGTAAAGAGTTGTTTCTTTCATGATGTATTTTTCATTGGATAAATGAGAAATTGTTTTGCCAATTTCATAACCATAGGAATCACTCTTATCTAAAATAGCTAGGATGAAAAGGTCGTTATACCCTCTAAAAATATCACTATTTATCAATGAATCACCTCACTCTTTTTACTGTATCTGATGGAGTATTTAAATTATAAAACAATTACTACGGCAGATAAAGTAGTTTTTTAAAAAATCAGACCATAGTCCTAGGAAAATAGGAATAAAACAAGCGCCTCTCGATTATTTAATCGAGAGACGCTTTGATTTTATTATTTGGCTTAGATTTAAAATAGGAATTAAGCTTTAAATAGTAATTGGTGTAATTTCAATGGTTCAATATATTGGCCGTCTTTATAGACACGCATATTACCACCAGAGATTTCATCAATTAGGACAACTTCATCGTTGTTTTGTAAAGTACCAAATTCAAACTTAATATCATAAAGATCAAGACCATGAGCTTTTAATTCATCAGATACAATGGTTGTAATTTGACGAGTGAGCTCAACGGTGCGGTCTACTTGTTCAGCGGATAAAATATCAAGAACAACTAATCCGTCTTTAGTGATTGGTGGATCTTGACGATCATCATCTTTAATTGTGAACTCCACGTATTGAGGAAGATCACTGCCTTCTTCAATATAATCACCGTAGCGACGGAAGAAAGAACCCACTGCTTTTTGGCGGCAAATCACTTCTAAACCTTTACCAAACACTTTAGCAGGCTTAACCTCCATTGTTTGTTCATCCATGTTTGCATTAACAAAGTGTGTTGAGATTCCAGCTTGATGGATTTTATCAAAGAAAAATTGAGACATTTCTAAACCAGCACGACCAACGCCTTCGATAGATAGACCAACAGAGTTCGCCCCAGGGTCAAAGACACCGTTTTCTCCAGTGACATCGTCTTTAAATTTTAAGAGGTAGTTTCCATTTTCCAAGGAGTAGACGTCTTTTGTTTTGCCTTTATAAACTAATTGCAATTTCAACACCCTTTCTTATTAACATAAGTTAATTTTAGCACACCCCTATCTTAAGGAGTATAAAAAGTTAGATGAATAAACGAAATTCCAGTTAAACGTTCGGGAAAACATACGAACAAATTTTCTGGTTTAGAAAGTGACCTGTGTTATAATGAGGTGAAGAGTTTTTTTACGGACAGAGAAGAGAGGGATTATTTTGACTAAAGATAAAATTACCATCAAGGGTGCAAGAACCCACAATTTAAAAAATATAGACATAGAAATACCTCGTGATCAATTAGTTGTAGTGACTGGATTATCGGGGTCTGGCAAGTCATCACTTGCCTTTGATACCCTATATGCAGAAGGCCAAAGAAGGTATGTAGAAAGTTTGTCAGCCTATGCACGTCAATTTTTAGGGCAAATGGATAAACCGGAAGTCGATTCGATTGAGGGTCTGAGTCCCGCCATTTCAATTGATCAAAAGACAACCAGTAAGAACCCGCGCTCAACCGTAGGAACAGCTACTGAAATTAATGATTTTTTACGTTTGCTTTATGCCAGAGTAGGGACTCCCTACTGTCCTCGTCACAACTTACCCATTGTTAGACAATCTGTTGAACAGATGGTGGATCGCTTATTGGAATTACCAGATCGCAGTAAAATTCAAATTCTTTCACCACTTGTAAGGAATCAAAAAGGGCAGCATAAAAGAGTGTTGGAGCAAGTAGCTAAAGAAGGTTATGTTCGTGTAAGAGTAGATGGAGAAATATTTGATTTAACCGAAGTTCCCGAACTTTCAAAAAAAGTCAGTCATACTATTGAAATTGTGGTCGATCGAATTGTGATTAAAGAAGGGATTCGATCTCGACTTTATGACTCCGTTGAAACAGCAGTGAATGCTTCTAAAGGTTATTTAGTTGTAGATGTAATTGATGGAGAGGAACTTTATTTTAATGAGCATTATACTTGTCCATACTGTGATTTTTCTATTGAAGAGTTAGAACCAAGACTTTTTTCTTTTAATGCACCCTTCGGTTCTTGTCCGGCTTGTGATGGTTTGGGTGCTCGTTTAACTCCTGATGAAGATTTAATTATTCCTGATCCAACCTTAACTTTGCGTGAGGGAGCCTTTTTACCTTGGGGCAAAGAAGGTTCGGGCTACTATGCTTCTATGCTAGAACAATTTGCTAAAGCTTACGGTATCCCAATGGACCTTCCTTATGAAGAATTAACCAAGGACCAACAAGAAGCGCTCAAATATGGGCAACCTAACTTTCACTTTAAATTTACCTTTGAACCCATGCACGGTGGTAAGAAGCGAACGGTTGATCAGACATTTGAAGGGATCTTTAATAATGTTGAAAGACGCTATAATCAAACAAGTTCAGATTATATGCGAGATGTTTTGCGTAATTATATGCAAGAGTTAGAGTGTCCAACTTGTAGAGGTCAACGCTTGAACGAAAAAGCTTTAAGTGTAAGAGTGGCTGATAAAAATATTGCTCAAGTGACAGCATTGTCTATTGATATGGCAAAAATACATTTTGAAAATATACAATTTGATGAGCATGACTTGATGATTGCTCAACCGATTATGAAAGAAATCAATGATCGTTTGACTTTTCTAGATAATGTGGGATTGGAGTATTTGACACTCGATCGAATTGCAGGCTCGTTGTCAGGAGGAGAAGCTCAAAGGATTCGTTTAGCTACCCAAATTGGCTCGCGACTAAGCGGCGTGCTTTATATACTGGATGAACCTTCAATTGGCTTGCATCAACGAGACAATGATCGCTTAATTCATTCATTAATGGAGATGCGTGATTTAGGGAACACCCTAATTGTTGTTGAGCACGATGAAGAGACCATGTTAGCAGCTGACTACCTAATCGATATTGGGCCTGGTGCGGGCGATCAAGGAGGAAAAATTGTAGCTGCTGGAACCCCTCAAGAGGTAATGGGGAACCCTGACTCTCTTACTGGTAAATACCTAAGGGGCGAAAAAGGGATTGTTGTGCCTAAAAAACGTAGACAGGAAGACTTAGGTTGGATTGAGGTCAAGGGTGCTCGTGAAAACAATTTAAAAAATATCGATGTTTCTTTTCCAATTGGTCGCTTAACTTGTGTGACTGGCGTTTCCGGTTCTGGCAAATCGTCCTTAGTGAATCGCATCTTAAAAGTTGCCTTAGCTAAGCGGTTAACCTCTACTCAGGAAAGACCGGGTAAATTCAAAGATATCAGTGGATTTGAAGAGCTAGAAAAAGTGATTGAAATTGATCAAAGTCCAATTGGTCGAACTCCAAGGTCTAACCCGGCAACCTATACTTCTGTTTTTGATGACATTCGTGCATTATTTGCGAATACTAATGATGCTAAAATTCGCGGTTACAATAAAGGAAGATTTTCATTTAATGTCAAGGGAGGACGTTGTGAATCTTGTGGTGGAGCAGGTATTAAGAAAATTGAAATGCATTTTCTCCCAGATGTTTATGTTCCGTGCGATGTCTGTCATGGCGCCCGTTACAATTCAGAGACACTCGAAATTAAATTCAAAGGACAATCGATAAGTGATGTCTTAAATATGACAGTCGATGAAGCAGTGGAATTTTTTGATGCGCATCCAAAGATAGCGCGCAAAATGAAAACGCTGCAAGACGTAGGTTTAGGCTATATCCAGTTAGGACAATCGGCAACCACTTTATCGGGTGGCGAAGCACAGCGAATGAAATTAGCCGCTGAACTTCATCGTGTTTCCAATGGCAAAACGCTTTATATTTTGGATGAACCGACTACTGGATTACATGTTCATGATATTGTTAAATTAATGAATGTTATTAATCGATTAGTAGAGGCTGGCAACACGGTAGTTATTATTGAACACAATCTTGATGTAATTAAAACGGCAGACTATATTATTGATATGGGGCCCGAAGGTGGTAGTCACGGAGGTCAAGTAGTGGCTGTTGGTACTCCGGAAGAAATCGCTAGAAAACGAAAGAGTCATACTGGCAAATTTTTAAAAGATATTTTGAAGCGCGATAAAGATAAGGGTTTTCGATAATAGAGAGCATAGGCTGGGAAATTAAGACGTCCGGCCTATGCTTTTTTAATAATAACCGCTATCCTAATAACAGGAATCAGATAACGATTTCTTTAAAAACAAATATCAGCCTAGGGACCTATGATTAAAGAGTAATTAACTAGCATAATAGAAGATGAAGAGGGTCAGTATAAATTAGGAGGATTATTATGAACGAGAAAGAAAGAATTATCGAATTAGTTAGACAAAAAATTATATCTATGGATGAAGCCTTAAGATTACTTGAAGCAGGTGGTATGGCAAACGACTCATCAGAACCTACTGAGGATAGCGCTAAGACAAAAGACACTAAAATTGAGAGCAAGACATTGGTAAAAGATGACCTCAACCGCCTGGTTCGTTCAATGGTAGATCAAGCAGTGAATGCAGGGACAAGTGTAGTGAAAGAAGTAGCTCAAGCAAGCAATCAAGTCGTTAAAGAGGTCAATGATTCACTGGAAAACCGTAAAGAAACAAAAGACAGACCTTCTTTTAAAGAACAGACCAGTGATCAAGAAGAACATGCTTCTTATCAAGCAAAGGCTGAAGCTTTTGAAACAAAAGGGCAGGCCATTCAGCAAGAAATTGAAGAGGTTAATGAGCGACTTCATCAATTTAATGAAGAAAAGATTATTATCCAACAGCGGTTAAGAGAACTAGAAATTCTGGCTGAAATTGAAGAACTGACCACTGAGATGAAAGATCAGGTCAAAGATTTTACCTTACAAGAAAGAGCGATTGACAGTGAAATTAAGCATTTAGAACAGCAAGTCGAAGGACTTTATGATCAGCAAGAGGATCTATATGAAGAATGTAAAGAAAATCAACAAGCTGACCCTGAATTTAAACGGTTTATTTCTAATTCCACCCAAGTTCTTACTGAGCAAGCGCACCAATTTAAAGAAGAAGCAAGCAGAGAAGGTAAACGCCTTGGCAAGCAAGTGAAGGATCTGATAAAATCCTCACTCAATAATTTCACCACTAAGGATGTTAATGTATCTTTCAATGTGCCTTGGATTAAGAGTCAAGTATTAGACCATACTTTTTCCTTTGATGGAGCAACTTTAACAGCGATGGATTTTAATGTATTAAATGGTGATTTACAAGTAGAATTCCATGAAGGCGACGACATTTTAGTAGAGGCTGCTATTAAGCTGATGGGTGGACAAGATAAGCTAACGGTTGACTTGTTCAAAGAAAAAGTAACTATAACCACCATTGAAAATAAATTGGTTTTTCATGTGGATGCTATGAATTTAGCTATGGATGCCAAGATCAGCTTGCCTCATAAGCTATATCATTCAGTTGTTTTAAATACCCTTAATGGAGATATAAGAGTCAAACAAATGGAAGTAAACAATCTAATCATTTCTAGTAAGCGAGGAGACATCCGTCTTGCTGATACCAAGGCAGATGAAGTGAATATTGACACAAAATTAGGAGATGTTAAACTTAAAAACATCTCAACTGATATATTAGGTTTGAATCTAGTCAATGGTGATGTAAAAATTAAAAACTCAACCATCCAAACAACTAGTCTTAAAAATATTAATGGAGACTTCCGAATTGTTGGACCAGTTGGTAATATTAAGGCCAGTACAGTTAATGGAGATTGTTACATTACTAAAAAAGATATCGAACCAGCTAACATCTCACTTTCAGCTGTTCATGGCGACCTTAAAGTCAGCTTACTAAAAGAACAGGCTTTCACCGCAAGAGGTAATCTCTCTGAAGGACAAATTAAGCATCGAATGTCTGGCTTAGACCGACAAGAAATTTTTGATGGTGGTAAATCATTTATATACAATCGTCCCGGTCATCTGGATCAGAAAGAAGTTCAGATTGATGCAAGTATTACCTTTGGAGATTTGTACCTAAAAGATGGAGATTCTGAGACAGGAAAGGAAGGTAAATAATGCAACGATTAACACGCTCATCATCCGATCGCCGCATTTTTGGTGTTTGTGGTGGTATAGCAGAATACTTTAATATTGATTCGACTTTAGTCCGTTTAATTTTTCTGATTGCTATGTTTTCAGCAGGAGTGGGTTTTTTCCCATACATTTTAATGGCGGTTATTATACCCTATGATTATCAAGTTGGCAAACCCTCTTTACGTCGTAAAGGAAAGAAATATTCAGAAACTAATTCTCATCAGGTGATTAAAGATATTACTCCTCAAGATGACGATAACTGGAGTGACTTTTAGAAAAATAAAACGAGCCCTCATCTTATTAGGTGAGGGCTCATTTTTAATGATAGCGCCATTTGCTAGTCAGAAGGCTCTTTCTATGATACCATTTTAGAGAAAAATGAATGGAGGATCGGACCGTGGGAAAATATGTGACAGTCCAAAAATTAACTGAAACTTTAGATGTGGAGATTGTCTATGGTCATGAACATGTCGATAAGAAAATTGTTTCCAGTGAAGTTTCAAGACCAGGACTTATTCTGGCAGACTTCAAAGAATTCTATCCGAGTGATCGGATTCAATTAATCGGTCGAACAGAAACAGCTTATTTAGATACCTTGACTAGCCAAGAACGTATTGAGAAATTCCGCTCTATCTGTCGTGAAGATACGCCTGCTATTGTAGTCGCTCGAAAAATATCTATACCTTCAGAACTTATTTTAATAGCTAAAGAACGTCAGGTGCCACTACTTTCAGCTCGTTCTCGTACTAGCCGGGTCTTGGCAAATCTAACCAATTATTTAGAAGGACAATTAGCAGAGCGTTTTTCAAAGCATGGAGTCTTTCTTGAAGTATTTGGGATGGGAGTCTTGTTAACAGGCACCTCTGGAGTCGGCAAATCAGAAACCGCTTTAGAGTTGATTCAAAGGGGTCACCGTCTAGTAGCCGATGACCGAGTAGAATTTTTTATGGTGGATGAGCTAACCCTAATTGGTGAAGCGCCGGAAATTCTACAAAACTTATTAGAAATTCGTGGCTTGGGAATTGTTGATGTAATGAGTCTTTATGGAGTCTCGGCCATTGTACGTTCTAAAAAGTTAGAATTAATTATCGAGATGGTATTAGATGATGGACAAATTGAATATGATCGTTTAGGGTCTGGTCAACAATACGACCGGATTTTTGATGTTCAAATCCCAAGAACGAGAATACCGGTAAAAACAGGACGGAACTTAGCAGCTATTATTGAAGCAGCCGCTATGAATTTCAGAGCCAACAGTATGGGCTTTGATGCTACAGATGCCTTTAATGCTAAATTAGATGCTTTGATCATGTCTAATCGTGAGGTGACTAATGATTAATTCTTTCGGCTCAATTTTTATGAAGATAGATCGCATCGCCTTTCATATTGGAAGTTGGCCTGTCTATTGGTATGGGCTAATCATTGGTTTCGGAATGTTATTGGCCTATTTCTTATATATAAGGGAAGTTAAACGTAAAGGGGCCGATCCAGATAAGGCCTTTGATCGCCTTTTTTGGGCAATTATCATCGGTTTTATAGGGGCTAGAATTTATTATGTAGCCTTTTCTTGGCAGTCCTATCAAGATAATTTGTTGAGTGTTTTTGCTATTTGGAACGGTGGTATTGCAATCTATGGCGGAATTATTGCGGGCTTTCTAACCTTAATATATTTTATTCGTAAAGATAATTTAAATGCAGCATTAGAAATGGATATGGCAGCACCTGCCTTGATGTTGGCACAAATTGTTGGGCGGTGGGGTAATTTTATTAACCAGGAGGCTTACGGAGGGATTGTGAGTCGCTCCTATTTAGAAAATTTAAGATTACCTACTTTTATCATTGATCAAATGGAAGTCCAAGGGCAATATCGTCAACCCACCTTCTTATTTGAGTCTTTATGGAACTTTATCGGTCTTGTTTTAATTATGACGATAAGAAGGAAGCGTTTCTTAAAAGAAGGAGAAGTCGCAAGCTTTTATGCAGTTTGGTACGGTATAGGTAGAGCTTGGATTGAAGGTTTACGAACAGATAGTCTTTATTGGGGACCTTTTAGAGTCTCACAAGTTTTTTCGTTAATTATCGTTGTAAGTGCTATTTCAATTATGATTTATCGAAGAGTCCACTTGACACTTCCCTTCTATAAGGAATCAGATATTGCAAGATAAGGAGAAAAAAATGAACATTACAATTCTAGGATCAGGTTCGTGGGGGTCTGCTCTAGCAAAAGTCTTATCAGACAATCAACATAGTGTTACTATTTGGAGCATTGATCCTCAGGTGGTTGATGAGATTAATCAACAACATACCAACTCGCATTTTCTTAAAGAATTTGAGCTGAATGAGACTGTTAAAGCAACGCTTGATTTAGTACAAGCCTTAAAGAAAGCAGAAGTCTTGCTTTTTGCAGTACCCACCCAAGCAATTCGTAAGGTTTCTAAAGAAGTAAATAAACTTTTAGTCAAAATGGAGCGACCTCCTTTAATTATTCATGTGTCTAAAGGACTTGAACAAAAAAGTCACTTGCGTATTTCTCAAGTGCTTCAAGAAGAGCTGACCACAGATCTTTACAGAGCTTTAGTCGTCTTATCCGGTCCTAGCCATGCGGAAGAGGTCGCACGCGAAGATCTTACATCCGTTACCGCGGCCAGTGAATCGCTAGAAGCTGCTGAAACTGTTCAAGAGCTCTTTATGAATAATTATTTCCGTGTATACACTAACACGGATGTGATAGGGGTTGAATTAGGCGCTGCCTTGAAAAACATTATTGCTTTAGGCGCAGGAATTCTTAATGGTTTAAACTACGGGGACAATGCTAAGGCCGGTTTAATTACACGGGGCTTGGCTGAAATATCGCGTTTGGGTATACGCTTAGGGGCAGACCCGCTAACTTTTCTTGGTTTAAGTGGAGTTGGAGACCTCATTGTAACTTGTACCAGCATTCATTCACGTAATTGGCAAGCTGGTAATTTGTTGGCTAAAGGCTTAACCGTTGAAGAAGTGACAGAAGAAGTCCAGATGGTGGTTGAGGGTATTTTTACTTGCCTGGCAGCTTATGAGTTGGCACAAGAATATCAAGTCGATATGCCAATTACTAATGGCCTCTATCAAGTTCTTTATCAAGGAGCGGATGTTAAAGAAGTGGTTAGTCAATTAATGAATCGCTCTGGCAAACAAGAAGCCTCTTTAGCCCAACACAATGAAGTGATCACCTCAGAGAAAGGAAGATAAGATGGAAGATACGATTGAAAAGACAATGATTAATGTCGATGTTGTGATAGTAGGCGCTGGCCCTGGAGGAATGACGGCAGCCCTATACGCTTCACGTGCCAATTTAAAAACAATTATTCTTGAGAAGGGTCTACCAGGAGGAGAAGTTAATAATACGGCTGATGTAGAGAACTATCCAGGTTTTTCTAAAATAGCCGGTCCAGAATTAGCTCATAAATTTTTTGAATCTGCTATGGAGTTTGGCGCGCAGCATTCAATGGAAACGGTGGTTGGAATTGACTTACATGACCAAGTAAAACATGTCATTACCAGCAAGAACATCTATGTAGCACCTGTTGTCATTATTGCTACTGGATCTCAGCATAGAAAGTTAGATATTCCAGGGGAAAATCTTTTAAGTGGTAAAGGAGTTTCTTATTGTGCTGTTTGTGATGGCTTCTTTTTCCGTAACCGCCACTTAGTGGTTGTAGGAGGGGGAGATTCGGCTGTCGAAGAAGGAATTTACCTCACTCAGTTTGCTGATAAAGTAACCATTGTTCACCGTCGAGACAGTCTTAGAGCTCAACAGATATTACAAGAGCGTGCTTTCAAAAATGATAAAATTGACTTCATTTGGGATACGACTGTTGAAGAAGTTATAGGTGATCAATCCGTAGAAGGCGTGTTCTTACGAAATAGAAAAACCGGCGAACGCTACACATATCCTTGTGAGGGAGTCTTTATCTACATTGGCTTAGTGCCGAACTCTTCGTTGGTTAGCCATCTAGATATTACGGATGAAGAAGGATGGATTATCACCAACGAAAAAATGGAAACGCGGATTCCGGGCATTTTTGCTGTAGGAGATGTTCGCCAAACACATTTACGTCAAATTGCCACGTCTGTTGGCGACGGGAGTCATGCAGGCCATATGGCTTACCAATATATTCAAACCTTAGCAGACTAATTTTTATAATTAATCAGACTTAGCTATTTTTAAAGGTAAGTCTTTTTAAGAAATAACTAAAAACGTGGGAGATTAGTCAAATTTCTACTATTTTATCCCAATCATGATATAATAAATAACAATGAGAAAGGTGGCGAGAATATGCCTTGGCGTGAATTATATAAAAAATGGAAAAACAAAGAAAATCTTGACCAAGCGGTCAAGAAATCTCTAGAAGAACAAGCTGGCGATGAAACAAAAGATGCTTTTAATAATGTTTTAAGCTTTGGTACGGCAGGGATGCGCGGTATTATAGGAGCGGGCCCGAACCGAATGAATATTTATACAGTTAGACAAGCAACAGAAGGTTTAGCCATGTTAATCAATGAAGCAGGTCAAGAAGCAAAAGAGCGTGGTGTTGTTATTGCCTATGATTCGAGACACTATTCCCCCGAGTTTTCAATGGAAGCCGCTTTAGTCTTAGGTAAGCACGGAATTAAGGTTTATTTATATGAAAGCCTACGTCCAACACCTACCTTGTCCTTCGCTGTGCGTTATTTACATGCTTATGCGGGTATCATGGTAACGGCTAGTCACAATCCGGCAGAATATAATGGTTATAAGGTCTATGGTGAAGATGGCGGTCAAATGCCACCAGAAGATGCGGATAAGTTAACTCGGTTTGTACGGTCCATTGAAGATCCACTAGTCATTGAAGTAGGAAATAAGACGGAATTGTTAGGGTCAGGTAAAGTTGAAATTATTGGTGATCGTGTGGATCAAGCTTATCTAGCTGAGATTGCTAAAGTAACGATTGATTCTAATCTAATTGCTGAGATGGCAGAAGAAGTAAAAATTGTTTTTACTCCACTACACGGTACGGGAATGTATCTAGGGATGCAGGCTTTAGAACAAGCAGGGTTTTCTAACATCCATGTTGTTGAAGAGCAAGCAGAACCAGATGGAGGTTTTCCAACTCTTAAATCCCCTAATCCTGAATCGCCTGAATCATTTGACTTGGCTGAACAAATTGGGCGAAATATTGAAGCTGATATTCTTTTAGCAACAGATCCGGATGCTGATCGTTTAGGTGCGATGATTCGTACTCAAGAAGGAAATTATCAATTGCTATCAGGAAACCAAATCGCCTGCTTAATGTTGAACTATATGTTAAAAGCATACCAAGCCAAAGATCAATTACCTGAAAATGGTGTAATCATAAAATCGATTGTTTCAACAGATCTAGCAGAAGAAATTGCTAAAGCCTATAAGGTTGAGACGGTAGATGTTTTAACAGGTTTTAAATTTATTGCAGAAAAAATTAAACAGTACGAAGAATCAAAAGCGCACACCTTCATTATGGGCTTTGAGGAAAGTTTTGGCTATTTATTGAAGAGCTTTACACGTGATAAAGATGCTATTCAAGCCTTAGTAATGTTGGCTGAAATTACAGCCTTTTATAAAAAACAAAACAAAACCCTCGCACAAGCGCTAATGTCAATTTATGAAGAATATGGTTATTATAAAGAAAAAACTTTATCCATCTCTTTTACATCACTTGATGGAAAGCAAGAAATGGAAGCGTTAATGAATGAAACGCGGGCTAATCGCTTGACGGAGGTAGCTGGTATTCCTGTTGCCGAAGCCTACGATTATTTAAATAGTAATTTGATTTATGCAGATGGTAAACAATCCAGTCTTTCATATCCTAAATCCAATGTTTTAAAATATAAATTGAAAGACGGATCATGGATTGCCTTAAGACCAAGTGGCACAGAGCCAAAAATAAAATTATATATGGGCGCTAAAGCTAAAAGTGAACAGGCTGCAAATGACAAAATAGTGAGTTTAGAGGCCTTTTTGAATCAATTGATTAAGTAAGTTAAATCTCTGCTGAAATCTTTTTCTTTTTAAGAAAGTGGATTTCAGCAGCTTTTTTAGCTAAAAGATTCATAGATAGAGTAGAAATTAATTTGTGATATAATAGAGAGTAATAAATATTCACCAAGAAAAGAGGGAGACCATGTCAAATTTGGAATTAGTCATTATCACTGGGATGAGTGGTGCAGGCAAAACCGTTGCTGTTCAAAGTTTTGAAGACCTTGGATATTACTGCATCGATAATATGCCGCCAAGTCTTTTGCCAACCTTTTGGCAATTGATGCGAGAATCAGGTAAAATCACTAAAATCGCTATGGTAATTGATTTAAGAACACGGGAGTTTTTTGATGAGTTATCGGATATAATCGGTACGATGGATAATAATCAAGATGTTACTTCAAGAATTCTCTTTTTAGAAGCCAATGACCAAGAATTGGTTTCTCGTTATAAGGAGTCACGTAGACATCATCCATTATCACAAGCAAATGAAGTCTCAACATTGAGTGCGATTGCTAAAGAAAAAGAGTTATTACGCGATTTAAGAACGCGTGCTCAAATGATTGTAGACACTTCTGAAATGAAACCCAGACAACTAAGAGCTTATATTATGGAACATTTTGCTGAAAAGGAGCAAGTTACCTTTAGAATAGATGTAGTCTCTTTTGGTTTTAAGTATGGTCTTCCAATAGATGCAGATGTTGTCATGGATGTGCGTTTTTTACCTAACCCTTATTATATTCAAGATTTAAGAGGATTAACTGGAGTGGATAATGCGGTTTATGATTATGTTATGAGTCAACCGGAAAGTCAAATTTTTTATAATAAGCTAATCGACTTATTAAATTATTGTGTTCCTGGCTATAAACGCGAAGGCAAAAGTAGGGCTGTGATAGCGATTGGTTGTACAGGGGGGCAACACCGTTCAGTGGCCCTAGCTGAAAGAATTGGCGAACATTTTACTCGCATGAATTATTGTACAAATGTTAATCACCGTGATATGGCAAAAAACCAAAACCAAGTATTAAAGAAGGTTGCTAGAAATGAATCAGATGCGTCAAGCTCGTTATAAAGTTGCGGTAATCGGTGGGGGAACCGGCTTGCCTGTAATTTTAAGAGGGCTAAAGAAATTAGATGCCAACATTACAGCAATCGTTACTGTTGCCGACGACGGAGGGTCATCTGGCGTTATTCGTGATTATATTAACGTTGTTCCACCGGGAGATATCCGTAACTGTATGTCAGCTCTTTCCGAAGCAGACCCAGTCTTACTTGAACTCTTTCAATATCGCTTTAACACGGATGATGATTTTTTAGCAGGCCATGCCATTGGAAATCTTTTGATTGCCGCTTTAAAGGAAATGAAAGGCTCACTGTCGGAAGCCATTGATATCTTATCGCAATTTATGAATATTAATGGTCAAATCCTACCAGCAGCTCCTGAACCATTAATTTTGCAAGCTTTATTTGAAGACGGAACGATTGCTGTTGGCGAGTCGAAAATAGCTCACCATCGTAAACGCATTCAAGAAGTTAATGTAATGACTATTGAAGGAAAACCTGCCGTTAAGGCTTCTTCAAGGGTTGTGGAAGCAATCATGGAAGCAGACTTAATTGTATTAGGTCCAGGCAGTTTGTATACTTCTATTTTGCCCAATTTAATGATTGATGAGATTGGACAAGCGATATCAAAAACCAATGCTCAGGTAGTTTATATTTGTAATATTATGACTCAATTAGGAGAAACAGAAAACTTTACGGATGCAGATCATATTGAAGTATTACATAATCATTTGGGAGTTCGATTTGTCGATACCGTTTTGGTTAATACTACAGAAGTTCCCAAAGAATATATTATCAATCAACCAAACAAAGAGTATCTGCTTCAAGTAAAACACGATTTCAATGGTTTGCGTCGTTTAGGATGTCGGGTTATATCTAGTGAGTTTTTAAGTATGAAAGAAGGCGGCGCTTATCATGATACGGATAAGGTTGTTGAAGAATTAGGGCACTTATTGAATAGTGTGCGTTTGCTTGATAAAAATAGTTCTGATTCAAATAAGCACTCAGTTTTATAAATGGACTAAATGTTGGTTAAGGAGAGAGTAGGATGACATTTGCAGCAGAAGTAAAAAAAGAATGTACATTATTAGAAGTTCACAAAGAGCATGCCAAAGCAGAATTAGCGGCATTGATCCGCATGAATGGTGCGGTTTCTATTTATCAACAAAAGCTAATTTTAAATGTACAAAGTGAAAATGCTGCAATCGCAAGAAGGTTATATACCTTACTCAAGGACTACTTTGATGCTGAAAGCGAACTGATTGTTCGGCGCAAAATGAAATTAAAAAAGAACAATGTCTATATTGTGCGCTGTCGTTATCATGTACAAGAAATTTTAGAAGATTTAGAAATTTTTGATCAATTAAGCCTCATCTCAAGAGTGGCTCCCGAAATAATGCAAAACGACCCAAAGAAGCGCTCTTATTTGCGAGGAGCCTTTTTAGCGGGAGGCTCGGTGAATAATCCGGAGTCAAACTCTTATCATTTAGAAATATACTCGAGTTATGAGGATCATAATGAAGATCTTTGTAAAATGATGAATGATTTTCATTTAAATGCAAAAACAATTGCTCGTAGAAACGGATATATCACCTACTTAAAAGAGGCAGAGAAAATCGCTGACTTTTTAGTAATTATTGGAGCCAATCGAGCAGTCTTAAAATTTGAAGATGTGCGGATTGTTAGGGATATGAGGAATTCAGTTAATCGCTTAGTTAATTGTGAAAACGCTAATCTTAATAAAGTAATTGATGCTTCGCAAAAACAAATTGCAGCTATTAAACGAATTGAAGCCAAAAAAGGATTGTCCTCTTTACCGGAAAAATTAGAAGAAATGGCACGTTTTCGTATTGAAAATCCAGATATGAGCTTAAGAGAGTTGGGAGAGCAAATTCCTAACGGACCTATTTCGAAATCGGGAGTTAATCATCGGTTGAGAAAAATTGTTGAATTGGCCGAAAAAATCTAAATAATATATTTGCTTAGCACTTTTAAACTTCTTTTTTGGTATTTAATATTAACACCATTAAGGAGGAATTATATGAATCAAGTAACTTTTGTTGGTAGATTATGTCGAGACATACAGTTAAAAGAGGTTGGCGATTCAGCGGCTGTTACTAATAATGTCATTGCAATCAAACGTCCTTTTCGCGATCGTAATGGTGAATCAGTGACTGACTTTATTCCTTTCGTCGCTTGGAACGGTTTGGCAAAATTGATTCACAAGTATGCATGCAAGGGGCAACGCATTGCTTTATCAGGAATGATGCAAAGTCGCAGCTATCTCAACGCTGAAAAAGAAGAAATTTATGTTATTGAATGTAATGCCAGCGAAATTACTCTCTTGGATAAGCCGAAATCTAAGGCGGTTTCTAATCAAGAGATGGAGATGAAGGCGGAAGATATGCAGGTGTCCCAAGAAACGATTCAGCAAGTGTTAAATGATATTTCAAATTGATTAGCTGTTTTAAAAAAGTTGCCGAGCAAATACTTGCTCGGTTTTTTGTTTTTATAAAATAATAAGCCCAAAAACTATAATTGTTATATACTACCTTGGACTGAGTGGAGAAGACCTAGTGTCTCTTATAATAAGATTTGTGTATAATAGAAAAAACAGTAGGTTCTTAAAAAGGGGGAAGCCAAATGAAAATATTAATGATTGAGGATAATGAATCCGTTTGTGAAATGATGGGGATGTTCTTTGAAAAAGAAAATTTTGAAGCAAGCTTTCATGGTGATGGAAAAGAAGGATTTGAAGCCTATCGGACGCAACCTAACATTTGGGACATTGTTATTCTGGATTTAAATCTACCTTCTATGGATGGAATGACCATTTGTCGCAAAATTAGACAGATTTCTAAAGAGACGCCTATTATTATGCTAACTGCTCAAGATTCTGAAAGCGACCAAGTGATTGGTTTAGAAATGGGCGCGGATGATTATGTAACCAAACCCTTCAGTCCCTTGACGTTATTAGCGAGGATGAAAGCTCTGCATCGAAGAGCACAAGTAGTTTCAGCTGATGCAGCTGTTAAAGAAGAAAATGAGTTTGATATTGAAACAAAAACTGTCAAAATCAATACTTCTACACGTGAAGCTTACTATCACGATAAAAAAATAGAGAGTTTAACACCTAAGGAATTTGATTTATTTGTAATGTTTGCTCAGCATCCTAAGCGAGTGTTTACCAGAGAGCAATTACTCAAGAGTATTTGGGAAGATCCCTTTTTTGGTGATGAAAGAACAGTAGATGCACACATAAAAAAATTAAGACAAAAAATAGAGCGTTATGGTTCCCAGTTGATTCAAACAGTTTGGGGAGTTGGTTATAAATTTGAAGAACTAGGTGATTAATTATGAAGTTCTTATGGCAGCAAATAATTGTTTTCTTAATAGTATTATTGACTGCCCTAACGGTTTCTGCATACCGTATTTCCGATTATATGGAAAAGAAGATCTATGAGGATCGTGAATTGCAGCTCTTGCGTTATGGTGAAAATATAGTTGATAATTATTTTTCGAGAGAAGATTTGGTTCGTGCATCCCAGTTACTGTCAAGTGAAAAAATAATTATCCAAGTGAATTTGTCCGATGGACGAATAATTTATCCTACTTATGATCAGCGCTTTGGTTCGAAGTTGAGTAAAGAAGATCTGGAACAGATTGCTAAGGGTGGAAATGTTGGTTTACGCTACTCACAAAGATACGTAGACCCAGACACGCAGTTACAAATGGCAACGGTCTACATTCCTTTGAAAGAAAATCAAGTAGCAGGTTTTCCTCCAGGTTTTATTAGTTTAGGGGCACCACTAGAAGATTTAGAAGAAAAAGTGACGGCCATGCAAGAAAAAGTATTATTTGCTTATTTATTAGCAGGTATTGCAGGCTTAGGGATGAGTGTTCTCTTTTCAATCTATCAGACTAATAAGTTAAAACAGCTGCGAAAAGCCAGTCAAGAAATTGCCTCTGGAAATTATGAAATTAAGGTGAATACCAAAGGTCAGGATGAATTTGCTGATTTATCTAAAGATTTTCAAAAGATGGCAGATTCTCTTGTTCAATATGAGTCGGAAGTTGAAAGACAAGAGACATTAAGGAAACAATTCATGATGGATGTGGCTCACGAAATGCGAACCCCTCTAACAACCATGAGTGGATTATTAGAAGGTTTACGTTACGATATGATTCCTGAAAATCAAGTGGATCGCAGTTTGGAACTCATCCACTCTGAAACGCAGCGCTTGACACGTTTAGTTAATGAAAATTTAGATTATGAACGAATACGTAACAAACAAATCAGCCTAAATAAAGTTTCTATCAATACCGAAGTTTTATTTGAAAATATAAAAACCCAATTACAAGTAAAAGCTAAAGAAAAGAATGATCAATTAGTTAGTCAAATTGCACCAGATTTCACTTTATGGGCAGACTATGATCGTATTACTCAAGTTTTGATTAATTTAGTAACCAATGCCATTCAATTTTCGCAAGATAGTGAGATTGTTTTAGAAGCTAAAATGGTAGACGCAGGTTCTCAAATAAAAGTGATCGATCATGGTATTGGGATTGACACCGATCAGATTCGTTCCATATGGGAAAGGTTTTATAAAGTTGATGTTTCAAGAAAAAACACAAAGTTTGGGGAATCTGGCATCGGTTTGGCTGTTGTCAAATCCTTGGTTGAAGCTCATAATGGGAAAATAGAAGTTGAGAGCGAACTCAATAAAGGGTCAGTTTTTATAATAACGTTGCCACGTCAAAACAAATAAGCTATAATGTACCCTTGTTAATGATAACTAACAAAACTGACATGATAAGGAGGACTATCGAGTGGGGAAAACTTTAAAAGGCATAATATCTATTGCTCTTATTTTAGGTTTAGTAGGAGTCATTACTTTGAACGCTTACGTAAATTCAAATTCAAAAGCTAATCTTGTTCAAAAGCCTAACCAAGAATTCACCAACATTTTGGACGATATTCAATCTCAAATTGATGAGCTATATTATGATGAAAACCAAGATTTCTTAAAAGAATCATTCCAAGTGGAAATGATAGACCCAATTAAAAAGAATATTAATAAGTTGAATGAATCAACGACTGTTAAGAATCAATATCTTGATCAGTTGAAAGAAATTGAAAAACGTTTCCAAGCACAAAATGAGGTCAATGACTTCTTTGCAGGAACCAAAGATGCTATCCGTGGAAATGAAGTGAATGAAGATTTAATGATCCGCGAAGGGCTCACTAAAGAAAAAGTGCTCAAGGTAAAAGAAGAATATTACTATGAAGAAATTGGAATTGATGAGCAGACTTCGGATTCAAATCAAGAAGTAGAATTAGATGCTTTTCAAAAGGCGATTAATCTTCTGATTGATCAAGTGGAAGAAAGTGTTGTTGAAGGTGATGAACTTTTAGAACTTTTCAAAGATGTAGAAAAAATTGATATCGTTGATGGTAATATTGGTAAAATAGCACAAGCTATGCGCAAATTCGATCAGCGATTATTAGAAGTCAAAAATTCACTTCCTTCTCTATATAAAACAATGAATAAAAAAGCGGATACTTATACCCATAAAGTGATTAAGGAAGTGGCAAAAATAGCTAAAGATGTGCCACAATACTATCAACTCTTAGTTAGCTCTTTGGAACCATCTGAGCGTTTAAGTCAAGCTCTTGGAGATAATAAGGAACTTTTCGAAGGATCAGAGGAAACAACGGTTGAAGTAGTTGAAACAACTCAAAAGATAGCTGAAACTGTTGAGACTTCTAACGATTATTATTACGAGGAACCAGAAAACTCATGGACTAATCCAGAGCCAACACCTCCAAGTACAACTGTTCGACCAGGAACATCTGAACCAGTTGAATCGACACAAGTAATCGAGACATCTGAAGTTAATGACGATAATTATTACTAATATGCCTTTGATTTTTAATTAAGAAAAGCACTTCACCTTCAATTCATGCCTTTTATTAAAAGGTTATTTATTGGAAGTTGGAGTGCTTTTGTTAAAATAATTGGATATAAGAAATAAGGAGGAAAGATATGGATGTTTTATGCTTTATCGCCCATGATCAGCTAGCAAATTCTTCTAGCCAGCAATTTTTATTAGCTAGTGGCCAAGCGCTCACCCAAACAGACTACGTTGATTTAACGGCTGAGTGGCAAGACAAAGGTTTTTTTGATTCCAAACAAGAGCTTTTAAGAATGGCTGATTATGAGCGTATTTTATTTCAATTTCCTCTGTATTGGTATCAAGCACCGGCTATCTTAAAGGTTTGGATGGACCAAGTGTTTAATGATCAATTAAACTTTAAACAGACAGTGAAAATTTTACAAGATAAAGAATTTGGAATTGTATTAACGGTAGGTTCTAGACTCGAAAGTTTTCAACCAGGTGAACGAGCGGGAGTTAGTTTAGCGGACTTAATGTCACCTTATTATGCTTGGGCAAACGATTTTGCTATGAAGTATCGTCCACCTTTTATTATTTCACAATTTCATTATTTAACAGAAGAAGAAAAATATCATTTAATGATTGATTACGTGACTTATTTAAAAACAGGTCGACTTTATTTACTAGAAGATAAGGTGAATGTTTTGTTAGAAGAACTTGATCGACTAAAATTAAATTTAGACCCGCTTGATCAGCATATATATGACCAATTTATTCAGAAATTAATTGACCAAGCAGACGAGCTAAAAGAATTAGAACTTTTTGATGAGGAGTAGTAAAGATAATATGAAAAAAGCAAAGATGTTCCAAGTTCCTATTGAAAAATGGGTAGAAAGTTGCAAAGATTATCCAAGTCGTGCTGTTTTAAAGGTAGCTTTAGCTGTTTTGAAAGAGCAAGAGAAGAGAATTGAACAAAATAGAGACCAATTAGATGCTAATGCATGGAGTCCCAAAGCTTGGTCTTAGATAGGCTTGCAAGATAGTAGAATAGACTTTATACTAAAACGAAAGAACGAGTGGGAGTGAATGTGATGTCAATAATTGAAGATTTAAAGTGGCGAGGCGCTATCAATCAACAAACAGATGCAGAGGGTTTAGAGAAGCTATTATCTAAAAAAACGATTGCCTTATACTGCGGAGTAGATCCAACGGGGGATTCTATGCATATTGGGCATTTAATTCCTTTTATGGTTTTAAAGCGGTTTCAATTAGCCGGTCACCAACCGATTGTCTTGATTGGAGGGGCAACAGGATCGATTGGCGATCCTTCAGGTCGAACCAGTGAAAGAAGCTTACAAACAATGGAAGTAGTCCAAAAAAATGCTCAGAAGCTGACACAACAAATGGAAAAACTGTTCTTAAAAGGGGATTCGGCTGATAATACTTTCAAAATAATGAATAATTATGATTGGTTAAGTAAACTCTCTTTATTAGAATTTCTGAGAGATTATGGTAAACACTTTAATGTTAATACGATGTTGGCTAAGGATGTTGTAGCCAGTCGACTTGAGAATGGAATTTCATTTACTGAATTTTCCTACCAAATTCTTCAATCCGTTGATTTTCATTACCTCTTCCAAACACAAAATGTTCAATTACAAGTCGGTGGTGGTGACCAGTGGGGAAATATTACAGCAGGTTTAGATTTTATCCGTCGTATGGAAGGAACAGAAGCAGAGGCCTATGGTTTAACTATTCCTTTAATGCTTAAGTCAGACGGTACTAAATTTGGCAAATCAGCAGGAGGAGAAACTGTTTGGTTAGATCCAGAAAAGACGACTCCTTATGAATTTTATCAATTCTGGCTTAATCAAGCAGATGATGATGTTGTTAAATATTTAAAATATTTCACTTTCCTCGAGCAATCAGAAATTGAAGCTTTAGAAAAAGAAGTGGCTGAACAACCGCATTTAAGAAAGGGACAACGTCGTTTAGCTGAGGAAATCACACGGTTTGTGCATGGTCAAGAAGCATTAGAAGAAGCCGAAAAAATTACTCACGCTCTGTTTACCGGTAATGTGGGTAATCTAACTACTCAACAAATTGAAGCAGGATTTAAAAATATGCCGCATGCACTAGCGAATAAAGAAGCAATGAATATTGTAATCTGGCTAGTGGAGACAGGGATCGTTCAGTCCAGAAGACAAGCCAGAGAATTTGTTAGCAACGGTGCTATATTAATTAATGGCACAAAAGTAACTGATTTGGATTATGAAATCAGTCAAAAAGATGCCATTGGAGACCTTTATATTATTGTCAGACGCGGGAAAAAACACTATACACTGGTCACTTTAAAATAGCGGTTGGTTCAAAACATCCTTAGAAAATTTCTAAGGATGTTTTTATCTGTTCAAATGTTTCAATAAGGTTACAAGTCTTATACGATTCAACGAAAACGCCCTTTTTTGATGTTTAATGTGTTAATATCATTCTTGTTAAGAGAAAAGTATCAATAGATATATTTAAATAAAAGTTCAAAGAGGAGCTAATAAGAATGAAAATCAAATTTTCTAAGAAGCTATTAACGACATTATTAACTTCATCAATTATACTTTCATCAGTTAGTAGTTTACCAATCTATGCTCAAGATATTGAGGGTATTAATGCAAACATTGATTATCAAGTAAATAATTTAAATGCTGAACAAACTCAGCTATATGCTCAGTTAGTAAATTCATACAATCAAATTGAAACAATTAAAGAAGAGGCTGAGCAACTTCAAAATTCGATTTCAGACGATAACCAAACAATTGAATTATTAAACCAAGAAATTGAAGAACTACAAGAAATGATTGACAAGCGTCAAGAGTTAATTGCTGAACAAGCGGTTGCTATTCAAGAAAAAGGTGGAACTACCAACTACCTAAATATTTTAGCATCTTCAGAATCACTTTCTGATTTCGTTGGACGAATGGATGTAATTATCAAGCTGGTTTCTTCTAATAAGGATTTATTAAATAGTCAAAAAGAAGACATGGCAAGTGTTGAAGCTAAAAAAGTAGCGACTGAAAAAGCTAAAGCAACAAAAGTTGATAAAATGATCAGCTTAGAAGCATTAAAAGGTGATTTAGAAGTTGAAACAGCTTCAGCAGAATTAGCTTACGCAGAATTAACTAGACAAGCAGAATTAGCTGAAGAAAACCGTCTAGCTCTAGAAGCAGAAGCAGCGGCCTTTGAAGCGGCAACTCAAGTAGCAATTATTGAGAACACACAAGCAGTTGAAGAAGCAGTTGTTGAATCTAGTGAAGATGTTGTAACTTCAGAAGTAGCACCATTAGAAACAATTGAAACATCTCAAGAGACTACACAAACAGCAGAAGTTTCATATGAAGTAGTTGCTTCACTAGAGACAATTGAAAGTGAAGAAGCAGTTGTTACAACTCAAGCAGTAGAAACAAGTTTAGAGCCTATTGAGACAACACAAGCTATCGAAACCACTGTTGCGCCAGTTGAAACAACACAAGTTGTTGAAACGAGTCTTGAGCCATTAGAAACAACAGCGGTTGAAGTGATTGCAACCACTGCAGAAGTAATTGAAGAAGTCCAAGCGCCAGACTTGTCTTATAATACTGGATCATTAATCGGAAATGCTGAAAAATATATTGGTATCCCTTATGTATGGGGAGGTAAATCTCCAGCAGGATTTGACTGTTCAGGGTTTGTTCAATATGTTTTCAAAGAGACCTATGGTATGGAAATTGGTGGATGGACTGGTGCTCAAGAAAATGCGGGCACTAGAATTTCAATAGACCAAGCACAAGCAGGTGACTTATACTTCTGGGGTAGTCCTGGAGGAACTTACCACGTTGCTTTAGCAACTGGTGGAGGAAATTATATTCATGCTTCTCAACCAGGCACACCTTTAGGTTACTCAAACATTTCAACATTTACCCCATCGTTTGCGGTAAGAGTCTTATAAAAATTAATGAGAGTCAGGAAACTGACTCTTTTTTTATACAATCATTTAATTAAGCAAAAGACTGCTTCTAATCTATGATATAATATGAGAGATAATTTATTTGAAAGGGGCACTCATCCGTGACCGAACAAAAAACTTTTTATATTTCAACACCGATTTATTATCCCAGTGGTAAATTGCATATAGGAAATGCTTATTCCACTCTTGCTGCTGATACTATGTCACGCTATAAGCGTTTAATGGGTTACGATGTTTTCTTTGTAACTGGAACTGATGAGCATGGTCAAAAGATTGAACAAAAAGCTGAGGAATTAAATTTAGAGCCCAAAGCATATGTTGATGAAATGGCTGAAGAAATTCAAAAGCTTTGGCAAAAACTAGAAATAACTAATGATCATTTTATTCGTACTACTGACGACTATCATGTTCAAGCGGTTCAAAAGATTTTTGACCAATTATTAGAACAAGGCGATATTTATTTGGGTGAATATTCAGGTTGGTATTCAGTCAGTGATGAGGAGTATTTTACCGAAACGCAGCTAGCGGAAGTCTTTAAAGATGAAAAGGGTAATGTCGTGGGAGGAATTGCTCCTTCCGGCCATGAAGTAGAGCTAGTAAAAGAAGAATCTTATTTCTTTAAATTAGCCAAATATACGGATCGGTTAATTGAATATTACGAATCCGATGATCAAGTGATTTTACCTGAATTTCGAAAAAATGAAATGATTAATAACTTTATCAAACCTGGTTTAGAAGACTTAGCAGTATCAAGGACCTCCTTCAGTTGGGGAATCCCAGTGAAGACAAATCCTAAACATGTTGTTTATGTATGGATTGATGCACTATCTAATTATATCACCTCTTTAGGTTATGGTAGCGATAATGATGAAGCTTTTAAAAAGTTTTGGCCTGCGGATATTCACGTCTTAGGCAAAGATATTTCGCGCTTCCATATGATTTATTGGCCCGCCTTATTAATGGCTTTAGATCTTCCTTTACCGAAACGTATTTATGCCCATGGTTGGATTGTCATGAAAGATGGCAAGATGTCTAAATCCAAAGGGAATGTGATTTACCCAGAGATTTTGATTGAACGATATGGTCTTGATGCGACTCGTTACTATCTTTTAAGAGGGATGAGTTTGGGGAGTGATTCTGTATTTACACCAGAAGACTTCGTTAAAAGCATCAATACTGAATTAGCCAATGACTTAGGAAACTTGCTCAACCGTACTGTTGCGATGATTAATAAATACTTCCAAGGTGCCGTACCTAACAAGCAAGTTTTGCAGTCACAAAATGATTTGGATAAAGAGTTCACTAATTATTTAACAGATCATTTAGAAGCATACCATGAAAAAATGGAATTAATGGCTTTTGATAAAGCGATTGACGCCTTAATGGCGATTGTTTCTAGATCTAACAAGTATATTGATCAAACTGAACCTTGGAATTTAGCAAAAGACTCACAATTAACAGATCGTTTAGCCATTGTAATGTTCCATTTGGCAGAAAGCTTACGCATCATCGGTCATTTATTAAGACCTTTTATGACACAGGCTCCATTGGAAATCTTCCAACAATTGGGTGTTGAGGAAGAAATAAACGCTAATTTAAGCGATCTAGTTTTTGGTCAATTTGCAGAAAATGCGCAGGTAATTAAAAAAGGTGTTCCTATCTTTCCTCGTTTGGAAGTGGAAGAAGAGATTACTTATTTACAAGAAGCCATGTCTCTTGAAAGTCAAAAGGATATTTCTTCAGCTAATTTAACAGTATCTGATCCTGACTGGGACCCGGAAGCAACTCAGTTAAGCTATGCTGAAACGGCAGAAGTAGCATTTGATGATTTTATTCAAACTGAAATTAAAGTAGCAGAAGTTATTGATGTCGACGAAGTAGAAGGCTCCAATAAGTTGTTACGCTTTAGACTGGATGCAGGTGACCAAGGTCATCGTCAAATCTTATCGGGTATTAAAAAATACTATCCGGATTTCAAAGAGTTAATTGGCAGAAAAGTCTTGGTTGTGGCAAATCTTAAACCGAGAAAGATGATGGGTCATATTAGTCAAGGTATGATTTTATCTGCTGAAAGTGGCAAAGATTTACATTTAGTTTTTGCCCCAGATCAAGCCAAAAATGGTTCACTGATTGGGTAAAAAGAATAAAAAGGACAAGTATTCGCACTTGTCCTTTTTATGTTTAATGAGCCTATCTGTTTGAAAAGAACGAGTTATGTTAAAATAACAAAAGATTGGAGAGGAAAAAATGAAATTATTTGATACACACACTCATCTAAATGTCTCCCAATTTCATGGGAAAGAAGAAGAATATTTACAAAGAGCTAAAGAAGCAGGCGTCGGTTTTTTAGCAGTTGTTGGTTTTGATCGTCCTACCATCGAGCGCAGTCTAACGCTTAGCCAAGAGCATAAGCATTTGATTAGTGTGGTAGGTTGTCATCCCACCGAAACCATTTATTATGATCAAGCTTTTGAAGACGATTTACATAAGTGGTTAGAATTAGATCGTGTCAAAATGTTAGGTGAAATAGGTTTGGATTATCATTGGGATACCTCTCCCAAAGATATTCAAGCTAAAGTCTTTAGAAGGCAAATAGCCATTGCCAAGGAACATAATCTACCAATTACTATTCATAATCGCGAAGCAACCAAAGATTGCTACCGAATTCTTAAGGAAGAAGGGCTTCCAGCAGCTGGGGGAATTATGCACTCTTTTGGAGAAGGACCTGAGGAGGCGAAGCGCTTTTTAGATTTAGGTATGCACTTATCTTTTAGTGGGGTGGTCACTTTTAAAAAGACGGAAGATGTCCGTCAAGCTGCGGCCATTACACCACTAGATAAACTATTGATCGAAACAGATGCTCCTTACTTAGCCCCTGTTCCAATGAGAGGAAAGCAAAATGAACCAGCTTTCGTTAAGTATGTAGCGGAAAAGTTGGCTGAAGTTAGAAACCTTTCCGTCGAAGAAGTTGCCCGGATAACAAGTGAAAACGCCTTTAAGCTATTTAATTGGCAACCAGAAGAGGAAGCTTAATGAAAGAAATAGAAGTGCCCACCGAAGTGGTGGTAGTAGAAGGTCGATCTGATACCCAACGTCTTAATCAGATTTTTGGCCCAAGTATTAAAGTGATTGAAACCAATGGGTCGGCCATTGATCAAGAAATCCTCAGCCGAATTGAAGAAGCTAATAAGCAATTTGGCGTAATAGTCTTTACTGATCCTGATTATCCTGGCGAGCGCATTCGCAGAATTATTCGTACTCAAATTCCAAGCGTTAAAGAAGCTTTTTTAAGTCAAGAAGCTGCAAATTCACATCGTAAAAAAGATTCTTTGGGAATTGAACATGCCAGTGCAGCCGATATTCAAGCAGCCTTAAGTAAAGTAACAAAGATGTCGCCTCAAAAAGAATTAAAACCGATACCCATGGCAGAACTGGTGGCTATGGGTCTAGCTGGAACAGAGCAAGCCAATGTTTTAAGGCAGACAGTAGCTAATCATTTTAATTTAGGACACGTTAACGCTAAGCAGTTACAAAAGCAATTGGCTAAGTACCAAGTAAGTCGTCAAGAGATACTAGCTTATTTAAAAAGGAGGGAAGAAAGTGAATAAAGATATTGATCATAAACTAATAGCAACACCCAGTCGTACAAGTTCGATTATGAAGCAGTATGATATAAAAATGAAGAAAAGTTTAGGGCAAAACTTTTTAGTAGAGCCTCAAATTCTACAAAGGTTAGTAGAAGTAGCAGAGATTGATTCAGAAACAACCGTTATCGAAATAGGTCCAGGAATAGGTGCTCTGACAGAGTTTTTGGCCTTATCTGCTAAGAAAGTGTTGGCATTTGAAATAGATCAACGTTTTGTAAATATTCTTCAAGATACCCTATCTCCCTATGAAAACGTTGAAGTTATTCATCGAGACATTTTAAAAGTTGATTTTAGTCAATCAGATTATGCTTACTTACACCAAAGTAAACGCTTAGTGGTGGTCGCTAATTTACCTTATTATATTACGACGCCTATCATTATGCATTTACTAGCTAGCCAGTTGTCCTTTGATTCTTTAGTCATGATGATGCAAAAGGAAGTAGCTGAGCGCATGACTGCGCAAGTAGGAACCAAAGCTTATAATTCACTAACAGTGGCTATTCAGCTTCAAATGAAAGCGGAATTAGCATTTATTGTCCCTCCCACTGTTTTTATGCCCAGACCCAATGTCGATTCTGCTGTGTTAAAATTAACGAGCTTAGAAAATCCATCTCACAACTTTAAAAACAGTAGGTCATTTCAACAGTTTGTTCAAGCTTGCTTTAAACAACGTAGAAAAACCTTGTGGAATAATTTAAAAGTTTATTATCCCAATCAAGAAGCAACTTACTTAGAAAGTTGCTTTGCTAAGGCGGATATTTTACCTAGCCGTCGCGCTGAAACATTAAATTTGGATGAGTTTATTAAGCTTTTTAACATTTTAAGTGAAAGAAATTGATAGAATAATTGTTAGACGATAATGTTAGACGATAATGTTAGACGATAATACATTGCAAGTTATTCTTACTTATGTTATATTGTAAAATTTAAGAATTTGTGATATAATATGGTATGAGGTGATAAGATGCCAAAAGACCTGATTGAAATCAAGTCAATGCTTGATGGAAGAGTTGGAGAAGAGATTGTTGTAACTGTTCAAATGGGGCGTAAGAAGAAACGAGAGCGTCGTGGAACACTTGCTGAAACTTATCGGTCAATTTTTATTGTTGACTTAGATGAGGAAGACAATGTGGATCGTGTATCATTTTCTTATCGAGACATATTAACTAATGCGGTTGAAATCGAATTTTAAACTTTCAAGTTTTAAAGAGGCTTACTTGTTATTGAGTAAGGCTCTTTCTTATTTTGTGATGCAAGCTATGGTATAATTAATTGTATATCTTATGGAGGTGTCGCTCTTGAAAATGATTGTTGGTCTCGGTAACCCAGGTGAACGTTATGCCAATACGCGACATAACGCTGGCTTTGAAGCAATCGATCGTTTAGTAGATAAAGAAGGCTTAAACTTTACTGATCAAAAATTTGATGCAGATTTTACCATTTGGCGGAATCAATCAGATAAGATTTTATTAGTTAAACCCTTTACCTATATGAATAATTCGGGACAAGCTGTTTTACCCTTAATGTCTTATTATGGTATTGCGGTAGAGGATTTAATAGTAGTCTATGACGATTTAGATCTCGAACCAGGTCGTATTCGCCTTCGTGAAAAAGGTTCTGCCGGTGGGCATAATGGCATGAAATCGATTATTCATATGCTTGGAACGAATGACTTTAAGCGAATAAGAGTTGGGATTGGCCGTCCACAAGCAGGTTGGAAGGTCATTGATCATGTTTTAGCTCCTTTTGATAAGGACAGCTTACCACTTGTTACTCAAGCAATTGATCATGCAGCGAATGCTTTAACAGACTGGGTTGGTGGAAAACCTTACAGTGAAGTAATGAATTTTTATAATAGAAAATAATCATGGAGTAAGGATATCCCTGCTTCATGTTTTTGTGTTGGATGTATAAGGAGAGATTTGATGTTAGATAAGTTGCAAACGGCAGCCTTTGATCAAAGTATAAATACTATAAATAAAGCAAATAATTCTAATCTTCCTCATTTAGTGACGGGTCTAGATGGTAGTGGGAAAGCAATATATATCGCTAAACTATATCAAGAGGCTCCGAGTCAAATGATTATACTGGAAAGCAATCCGAATCACTTAATCCAAATGTTTGAAGATCTTTCCAGCTTGCTACCTAATGTCGCTATATATTCTTTTCCTGCGGAAGAGAGTTTGGCGCTAGAATATTCTACAGCTTCTCTAGAAGGTCGGGCGCAAAGAGTAGAATGTTTACAAGCCTTATTGAGTAAAGAGCCTGTTATTGCTTTAACCAATGTGTCTGGTATTCGTAAGCGACTTTCGCCAGTTGAAGATTGGTTAGCCAACCAATTGGAATTGACGATTGGTTATGAGATTGAAAGAGAAGACTTAGAAAATATTTTATTTGAACTAGGTTATCAAAAAGTAGCAATGGTTATGACCCCCGGGGAGTTCTCTGTAAGGGGGAGTATCATTGACTTTTATCCTCTAACCGCTCCCTCTCCTATTCGCTTAGATTTCTTTGATGTGGAACTCGATTCTATCCGTTACTTTGATGCAGAAAGCCAAGTTTCAAAGAAAAACCTTCAAACGATAAAGATTGAACCTGCTACTGATGTGCTATTTACTAAAAAACAACAAGAAAGTATTAAAGAGCAATTGGATGAAGCAATTAAGAAGGCGAGTAAAAAAATCAAAGATGAAGAGATGAAACAAAAGCTAAAGCAATTTATGGGTGAGCAGCTTGAAGGTTTAGACCATAATCAAACACTTGATAAGAGCCAAGCTTTTTTATCTTTTTACGATCCTAAGGGGCATTCCCTTTTGGATTATATGCATGTTTCAGGGCGTTTAGTAGTCAATGAGTTCTCAAAAATTCATCAAGAAGAAATCCAATTAATTGAGCATGATCAATTTTGGTTGGAACAGGAAACCTTAAAGGGTCATCTATTTCCCAATCAACCATTAAAGTTATCAGCATTCGATCAAATTAATCAAAGTAAGCATGCAGTCATCTTCTTTGATTTGATTCAAAAGAGTATGGGCAAGCAGGCATTAGCTAGTATTCATCATTTTTCTTACCGGACAATGAATGCCTTTTATCATCAGATGCCATTAATAAAAGCAGAGATAGATCATTGGTTGAATCAAAATCAAAATATTCAAATTATTGTTGAATCAAAAAAGCGGGCCGAAAAGGTGCGGCAACTATTTGCTGAATATCAAATTGATCCGATACATATCCAAGAACAAGATGATTTTCTGCCAGGCCAGGTAAACCTGCTCATTGGAAACCTAAGCCATGGCTTCGAGTTACCAAATGATAAATGGGTTTTACTGACAGAAAAAGAATTGTTTAATCGTATGAAGAAGAAAGTGATTAAACAACAAAAACTTTCTAATGCTGAGCGAATAAAATCTTATAATGAACTGGAAACTGGCGATTACGTGGTCCATATTAATCATGGGATTGGCCGCTATACTGGAATGGAAACCATGGAAATTGCTGGTTCCCATCGTGATTTACTAGTTATTGAATACCAAAATAACGCCAAAGTGATGGTGCCCATTGACCAATTGCATCTTATTCAAAAATATGTTGCCTCTGGTGAAGCTAAAACACCTAAAATTCATCGTTTAGGTGGTACAGAATGGACGAAAACTAAGCAAAAAGTTTCAAGTAAAATTGAAGATATTGCGGATGAGTTGATTGAACTCTATGCTAAACGTGAAAAAAACAAGGGCTTTGCCTTTAGTGAAGATAGTCCTGAACAGCAAGAGTTCGAAAATGCTTTTCCTTATGTAGAAACGCCTGACCAGCTACAATCAGCTTCAGAAATAAAGAAAGATATGGAAAAAGAAAGACCGATGGATCGTTTATTAATTGGGGATGTTGGTTATGGAAAAACTGAGGTAGCCATGCGAGCCATTTTTAAGGCGGTGATGGATGGTAAGCAAGTAGCCTTCTTGGTGCCAACAACTATATTGGCTCAACAACATTACAATTCATTGATTGAACGATTCGCTGATTATCCATTCAATATCAGGATGCTTAGTCGTTTTGTGACCAAGACTAATCAAAAAGAGACAATCAAAGACTTAAAGGTAGGCGCTTGTCAAATTGTAGTGGGAACTCACCGGATTTTATCGAAAGATATTGAATTTTTAGATTTAGGCTTATTAGTCGTCGATGAGGAACAGCGTTTTGGTGTGAAACATAAAGAGCGATTGAAGCAATTAAGATCGCAAGTGGATGTTTTAACATTAACAGCTACTCCAATACCTCGAACTCTTCATATGTCGATGATTGGAGTGAGAGATTTATCTGTGATTGAAACACCGCCGAGTAATCGTTATCCTGTCCAGACCTATGTAATGGAACGGAATGAAGGGGCCATTAAATCTGCCTTGGAACGTGAGATTGCTCGCGGAGGACAGGCCTTTTATCTTTATAATCGTGTAGCTACTATCTATCATCGTGCAGAAGAACTCGCTCAATTAGTTCCTGAGGCACGTGTTGCGGTTGCTCACGGTCAAATGAGTGAAATTGAATTAGAAAATGTTCTATATGACTTTGTTCAAGGAGACTATGACTTATTAGTGACGACTACTATTATTGAAACGGGAGTCGATATTCCTAATGCCAACACTTTATTTATTGACCATGCAGATAAAATGGGCTTATCCACTCTTTACCAATTAAGAGGAAGAGTGGGGCGAACCAATCGACTCGCTTATGCTTATTTAATGTATGATCCTATGAAGCAATTAAGTGAAGTCAGTGAAAAACGACTGAATGCCATTCGTGAATTCACCGAATTGGGATCTGGTTTTAAAATTGCTATGCGCGACCTTTCAATTCGTGGAGCAGGCAATCTTTTAGGGGCACAACAATCTGGCTTTATCGATTCCATCGGGTTTGATTTATATTCTCAATTATTGAAAGAAGCGGTCGACAAAAAGCAAGGTAAAGAAAACCAGCAGGCAGTATTCAATCAAAGTGATACTGAAATTGACTTAGCCATTGATGCCTATCTACCTGCTAGTTATATTGAAGATGAACGCCAAAAAATTGCAGCTTATAAAGCTATCCAACGAATTGATTCCTTTGATTCTTATCGCGAGGTTCAAGATCAATTAATTGATCGCTACGGTGAATACCCTGACCAAGTAGCTGACTTATTAGATATCGCTTTACTCCGGTATTTAGCTAGTCAAACGGGCATGCTTACTATTAAAAGGCAGCACCAATATGTCGTTTTGACTTTCAGCGAAGAAGCCACACAATTTTTCTATGGCCCTAATATTTATCAAGCCCTGCAGGATGTTCAAGCGAGAGAAACAGTCACTAAACCTAAAGATCGAATGCTGGTTAAATTGACCATTCAAGGAAAAGAGAGTTATGAAATTTTAAGTCTCTTAAAGAAATTATTAGAGCAAGCCTATCAAATTAAGCAAAATTATCAACAGCGTCAAAAAGATTTAAATCATGCACTAAAGTAAAAAGGAGTATTAAAGTATGCGTTTAGATAAATTTTTAAAAATATCGCGAATTATTAAGAGAAGAACCGTAGCTAAAGAAGTAGCAGACCAAGGAAGAGTTCAGATTAATAGTCAAGTTGCTAAATCAAGTTCGACTGTCAAAGTAGATGATGAAATAACCATTACTTTTGGTAACCGTGTAATGACAATAAAGGTAAAAGAATTACAAGAGTCAACTAAAAAAGAAGACGCAGCGAAGATGTATGAATTAATTAGTGAAGAATTCACTAAAATTAATTAAAAACCAAATATTATAGGGTGCATTCTTATTAAATTACTGCTATACTCAAAAATGAGAGAGTGGTGAAAAAATTGAATGAAAAAAATAATCAGTCAGCCAATCGTAAAATCATCCCCTTTGATCAAAGCGCAGGTCATATAAGCCCTTCAAAAAGCAAACAGGAGTCTTTATTAAAGTATATAGCGTTTTCAGTAGGGGTCTTTTTGACTTGTTTATCGCTTTTCTCGCTTCTTCAAGCGCTTCATAAGCAAAGTGAAGTCAACAGTCAATTGGTTCAAGCGGAAGAGAGATTGAATAAGGTTAAAGCGGAAAACAAGCAGGCAGAAAAAGAGTATATTTTATCAAAAGACAAAGATTATATTGCCAAATTGGCCCGCAAAGATTACTTTTTTTCAAAAGATAACGAAATAATCTTCGATCTAAACGAAGAGTCAAGTGAACAGTAAAAAAATTAAAGTATTAATAGGAGGAAAAAGAATTATATGGCGGTAGAAGTAGGACAAAAAGTTACAGGTAAGGTTACAGGAATCAAAAATTTTGGAGCCTTTGTTGCCTTAGATAATAATCAATCAGGATTAGTCCATATAAGTGAAATCTCAGATGGGTTTGTTAATGACATCAACGAAGTATTATCATTGGGAGATGAAGTCACCGTGAAGGTGGTTTCGGTAGCTGATGATGGAAAGATCGGCTTATCAATACGCCAAGCAGTTGATAAACCAGCCAACTCTTATCAAGATAAAAAGAATAATGATGGGTCTACTGCCAAGTATCGTAAACCAAAAGAAGCTGCTCGTCGCAATTTCCATCAAGAATATCCAAAAGTTCCGCAAGGCAAGGGTAACTCTTATCCTAACCAAAATGTTTCTGGTAAATATGCTCAAAAAAACAATGATGATTTCGATCAATTAATGAGTAATTTCTTGAAAGATAGTGAAGATCGTTTAATTTCACTGAAACGTAATACTGAAGGAAAACGAGGCGGACGTGGTGGACGCCGTAGTTAATTGATAAAATATTGCCGACTGCAATAGACCTTAGCCAGTCTATTTGCAGTCTTTATTTTGAACGAGGCAGAGGTGGTAAGCTATGGAAGCAACCTTTCGACAATTTAAGAATAAAGTAGAATCTTGGCCCGGTTGGGAAGAATGCAAAACGATTGTTTTAGCTATTTCTGGAGGTGTTGATTCGATGGTTCTCCTCCATTTAATGATAGAGTTGGTTCAATTAAATGAATATAGGGATCGGCAATTAGTAGTGGCTCATTTTAACCATCGACTAAGATCCCCCGAAACTCATGATAAAGAACAGACCCTAGTTGTAAACACGGCTAAGAGTCATCAATTGGTTTACTTTGTATCTAAGTGGGAGAGTCCAAGCAAGTCAAATATTGAAGCAAATGCTAGACAAGCACGTTATCAATTTCTAGCTGATGTTTTAGATGCTAGTAAAGGGGACTGTTTAATGACCGCCCATCATCTAGACGATGCTGTTGAAACTATGTTTATGCGAATGATTCGAGGGACTTCGTTAAAAGGATTGACGGGAATACGTGATAATTATCAAAGAGTCATGAAAGCTAGTAATAATGAAATTACTGTGACAGCCTTGATGCGTCCTTTAATTAATTTTAGAAAAGCAGAGCTCTATCAATACGCTGAGAACCACCAGATTGTTTACTATGAAGATGAAAGCAATCATGAAACAGAATATTTAAGAAATCGTATTCGCAAGCAGTACTTACCTAAAATTGAACTTGAAAATCCGCAATTTTATCATAATTTATTTGCGATGCAACAACAGCTGACCTCTTCCTACCAAGCACATTATGAGACTTATATGTGTCAAGAACCATTATTATTAGCTAAACTTGAAGACAAGCGTTGGGCCTTTGATGTTAAAAAATGGCGTGAATTGTCTGATGATTTTAGAGAAGTCTTTTTGACCATTTTTTTCGAAGAGCGCTTTATAGAAGTGGCTGGTCAATATGATAAAGAGGCTATCAGTCACTTGCTGGATCAAATTTTAAATACTGAAACACCAAATTACCGCTTTAATTTAGCTCCAGGATGGGTGTCGCGTCGAGAATATGATTACATCTTTATCGAGCCGGAAGAAAGAAAAGCACCAGCTCTTTCTGATTATCGAGTGGACTTATCTACCAATAATAAGTGGTTTAGCCTAGGGAATGGGTTATGGATTGGTCTTTTCAACCGCTCTTTTGTTAATAATCAAATGCGTAAGGCAGTAGATGATTTCTTGGCACTTGACCTATCAGAAGAAGAGAATCCCCCCGCCTTTCATATTCGTCATCGTCAAGACGGGGATTTGATTGAGTTGAAGTCAAGCAAAGGAGCTTATCACAAGAAAATTTCTAGAATCTTAATTGATGAAAAAATCCCTTCATCCGTAAGAGATAAAATTTGGTTAATTGTTAATGACACTAACGAAGTGATTTGGATGATTGGTCATCAGAGTTCCTCTAAGTACCAACCACAAAAACCAGAAAATATTACACATTACCTTTTGATTCAAAAGATGTACTAAAAAGGTGCAAGAAAATAAAGAGTTATGTTAAAATACATTAATACACTTTGAGAAAGAAAAGGAGTCAATATGTTAGAACAAGATGTTTTAAAAGTACTTGTAACAGAAGAAGAATTACGAGCTACTGTCCAACGACTAGGTAAAGAAATTACAGCGAATTACCAAGGGAAAGAAGTGCTGGTAGTAGGTATCTTACGTGGAGCCGCTCTTTTTATGGCAGATTTAATCCGTCAGATGGATTGCTATGTAGAAATTGACTTTATGGATGTTTCAAGTTATGGATCAGCTACAGAGTCTTCTGGTGAAGTCAAAATAATAAAAGACTTGAATAGCAGTGTAGAAGGCAAGGACATCTTAATAGTCGAAGATATTATTGATACTGGAAGAACTTTAAAGTATATCATGGATCTACTAAACTTTCGTAAAGCCAATTCTATCAAAATATGCAGTCTACTAGATAAGGCAGAGCGTCGTATAGAAGCAGATGTCAAAGTAGACTATGTCGGAGTTGAAGTTCCTAATGAGTTTGTAGTAGGATATGGACTAGATTATGATCAAAAATATCGTAATCTACCTTATATTGGGGTCTTAAAAGCTGAAATCTATTCTTAAAATAGTCAGTGAGACTAATTATTTTTATCAAAAGATTAAGTATATTTTTAATCAATAATCGAAGTTAAGGAGAAAGAAACGAATGCAAAAACCTAATCCAAATCGAAATCCCTTTCGAAATCCCTTTCGAAACACCCTCGTTTATATTTTAATCGGTTTGGCTATTTTAGGCGGCTTTAGTTTAATGACAGATGGTGGATCGTTTTTAAATTCTACTAAAAAGATCACGATATCTGAATTTGTTCAACAACTTGAAGCCGATAAAATTGCTGAATTTGAGATGCAACCGGGAGCAGGAGTTTATCATGTGAAAGGTAAGTATCAACCGATAGAAGCTGAAAACAAAACGAGTGATAAAGCGGTTGAAGTCATCAAAGGTGATAGTAAAACTCAATTGTTTGAGACAGATATCTTACCAAATGATTCGACCATTAGCCAAGTGACTGAATTAGCCAAAGAGAAAAATGTAAAATTTAAATCAATGCCGGAGTCTTCAGCAGGTATTTGGTTAAATTTTTTACCTATCCTACTATTACTGATTCCTAGCTTTTTCTTGATGTATACCATGATGCAAGCTAGTGGTGGTGGCGGAAAGGGTGTCATGAACTTTGGTAAGTCTAAGTCTAAAGATGTCTCAAAACAAAAAGTCAAAGTTAGATTCTCTGACGTTGCCGGTGCCGATGAAGAAAAACAAGAGCTAGTTGAAATTGTTGAGTTTTTAAAAGAGCCTAAGAAGTTTACAGCTCTAGGTGCAAGAATACCAGCTGGAGTGCTTTTAGAAGGACCTCCAGGTACAGGTAAAACCTTACTTGCAAAAGCCGTTGCTGGTGAAGCAGGTGTGCCTTTCTTCTCAATCTCAGGTTCTGAGTTCGTCGAAATGTTTGTTGGGGTGGGAGCTTCACGTGTCCGTGATTTATTTGAAAATGCAAAAAAAGAAGCACCAGCTATTATTTTTATTGACGAGATCGATGCTGTAGGCCGACAAAGAGGAGCAGGTATGGGTGGGGGCCACGATGAACGTGAGCAAACACTTAACCAACTGCTTGTTGAAATGGACGGCTTTGAAGGAAATGAAGGTGTCATTGTTATGGCTGCGACTAACCGTTCAGATGTCTTGGACCCGGCTCTTTTACGTCCTGGGCGCTTTGACCGTCAAATACTAGTAGGTAATCCAGATGTTAAAGGCAGAGAAGCCGTGTTGAAAGTTCACTCTCGTAATAAAAAGTTAGCTTCTGATATTGACTTGAAAGTGATTGCTCAACAAACACCCGGTTTTTCAGGAGCCGATTTAGAAAATCTTTTAAACGAAGCAGCTTTAATTGCAGCCCGCTTTGACCGTAAAGAAATTACAGCGCCTGATTTAGACGAAGCACATGATCGTGTGATTGCAGGACCTGCTAAAAAAGATGCTGTCGTTTCGGAGCGTCAAAGAAAAACGGTTGCTTACCACGAAGCAGGACATACTGTAATTGGTATGGTTTTAAGTGAAGCCCGTACAGTCCATAAGGTGACTATCGTTCCACGTGGTCGTGCAGGTGGCTATGCTATTATGCTTCCTAAAGAAGATCAATACATTGTTACCTATAAAGAATTATTTGAGCAAGTTGTAGGTCTTTTAGGAGGTCGTGCGGCGGAAGAAATTGTCTTTAACCATCAGTCAACAGGAGCCAGTGATGACTTCCGTCAAGCGACAGCTATAGTACGTAGTATGGTGACTCGTTACGGGATGTCTGAAACAATTGGAACCGTTCAATATGAGAGTGATAGCCAACCATTTGCAGGACGTCGCTATGGTACAGAAGACCATACCTCTTATTCTGAGCAAGTGGCTTATGAAATCGATAAGGAAATTCACCGAATTATGAAGGAAGCTTTAATGGAAGCTTATCGTATTATTAATGAGCACCGAGAACAGTTAAATCTGATCGCAGAAAAGCTCTTAGAAGTTGAAACCTTAGATGCTCGCCAAATTAAAGCTCTTTTTGAAACAGGTGAAATGCCTAAATTAGATGAAACGGAAGCAGCAGAAGTTGTGGAAGATCCATCTGACTTTGAAGAGTCTAAACAAAAATCTTTGGAAGATGACCCTAAAGAAAATTCTAACGAAGATTTGGATTCAAAGGACGAAGTCAAATAGTTAAGTTAAAAGACAGGCCCTCGCCTGTCTTTTATCATCGAATGAAATAGAAAGAAGGGAAAAAATGAAAGGGCAGTTAATCAAAGCATTAGCTTTTGATGATCAAATACGCGTATTTGTAGTAGATGCGACGGACTTAGTTAAGCGAGCACAAGAAAAACATCAAACGTGGCATACGGCTACAGCTGCATTGGGGCGAAGCTTGGTTGCTACAGCACTCTTGTCAGCCAATCTAAAAGGGGATGACCGCCTGCTTGTTCAGATTAAAGGTAATGGTCCTTTAGGATTAATCTCTTGTGATGGCGATACCCAAGGTCGAATTAGAGGGTATGTATCAAATCCGAACGTGGCTTTAGAGTTAAATAGTAAAGGCAAGTTGGATGTAGCGAGAGCGGTTGGGCTTCCTGGTAGTTTGAAGGTCAGTAAATACCTTGCGGATTCAGAAGCTTTTACTGGCCAAGTTGAGCTTATTTCAGGTGAACTGGGCGAAGATTTTACTTACTATATGGCAGTATCGGAACAAACTCCCTCTTCTATTGGCTTGAGTGTGCTTGTCAATCCAGATGAATCAGTTCAATCAGCTGGGGGCTTTATGATTCAAGTTTTACCTGGGACATCTGACGAAGTGATTGATCAACTGGAAACAAGGATTAAGTCGCTTGGTTCGCTGTCAGAGTTAATCGACGGATCAGAAGCGATTACAGATCTTTTGGATTCATTAGTTGGATTGAATAATAGCCGAGTTATTTCGCAGCAACCAGTTGAATTTTATTGTCCATGTAGTAAAGAGCGCTTTCGTAAGTCACTTGCAGTTTTGGATTCTAATATGTTACAGCAAATGATTGACGAGGATAAGGGAGCAGAGGTTATTTGCCAATATTGTAGTGCGACTTATCAATTTAGTGAAGAAGAATTAAAAGCGATCTTAGCTAATCAATAAGATCGCTCTATTATCACCATGACAAACTGAACGACTTCATGTAAAATGAAAGGGACAGTATAAAGAAATAGTGGGAGGAAAGCCAATGTCTGATGTAAAAGATAATCCAGAATTTGAAGAATTAAATGACCAGTTAGTAGTCAGAAGACAAAAGATGCAAGAAATGTCTGAAGCAGGAGTCAATCCTTTTGCTGCAGGATTTGAACGCAGTGACTATTCAAAGGCTTTAATTGAAAAGTATGATCACTTATCCAAAGAAGACTTGCAAGAAAAAGAAGCGATTGAAGTTTCTATTGCTGGCCGTATCGTTTCTAAGCGCGGAAAAGGAAAAGCAGGTTTTGCTCACCTGTTAGACATGAAAGGTAAGTTGCAGATTTATGTTCGCCAGGATCAAGTGGGTGAAGCTGCCTTTACTTGGTGGAACGCTGCCGATTTAGGAGATATTGTGGGGGTTCGCGGCAACTTGTTTAAGACAAAAACAGGGGAACTTTCAGTTAAAGCAAAGGAGTTTATTCCTTTAACAAAAGCTTTAAGACCACTACCTGATAAATTCCATGGTTTGACAAACGTTGAACAGAAATATCGCCAACGTTATTTAGACCTAATTGCCAACGAAGAAAGTTTTGATCGCTTTGTCAACCGTTCAAAGATTATTCGCGAAGTGAGACATTATTTAGACGATTTAGATTATCTAGAGGTTGAAACTCCTGTCTTACATAATCTAGCAGGTGGAGCGTCAGCTAGACCTTTCATTACACATCATAATGCATTAGACATGGAACTATACTTACGGATTGCTTTAGAATTACATTTGAAGCGTTTAGTAATAGGCGGTATGGAAAAAGTATACGAAATCAGTCGTGTCTTCCGTAATGAAGGAATTGATACTACCCATAACCCTGAATTCACTATGATTGAAGTGTATACAGCTTATACAGTTTATACGGATATTATGGACTTAACAGAAGGGTTGATTCGCCATGTTGCCAAGAAAGTCTTAGGGACTGCTATGATTGATTATGATGGTAAAAAGGTAGATTTGGAAACGCCTTGGGCACGTCGCCATATGGTTGATTTAATTAAAGAAGAAACCGGTGTCGATTTCTGGCAAGAGATGACTCTAGAAGAAGCTAAAGCTTTAGCTAAAGAACATCAAGTCCCAGTTGAAGACCACGATTTGTCAGTAGGACATATTATTAATAACTTCTTTGAAGAAAAGGTAGAAGATACATTAGTTCAGCCTACTTTTGTTTATGGACATCCGGTTGAAATTTCACCATTGGCTCGAAAAAACGAAGAGGATCCACGTTTTACCGACCGCTTTGAATTGTTTATTGTTGGTAAAGAATATGCGAATGCCTTTACAGAGTTAACGGATCCAATTGATCAAAGAGAACGTTTTGAAGCTCAAATGGCAGAAAAAGATGCTGGAAATGACGAAGCGCATCCAGTTGACGAAGATTTCTTAGAAGCATTAGAGCACGGAATGCCTCCAACTGGAGGTTTAGGAATTGGTATTGACCGTTTAGTAATGTTATTAACGGATTCACAATCCATTCGTGATGTCCTCTTATTCCCAACATTAAGAAATAATTAAGAATTGAATTGATTAAGAAATTACCACAAACTGGATAGAGATTTGTTTGTGGTGTTTCTTTTGAAATAGTTAAAAATCTAAACCTCTCAACATTAAATAAAGGAGAATACTATGAATACAAGTAGAGCAGAAGCGTTTAGCGATGGAGTTTTAGCAATTGTTATTACTATCATGGTTTTAAAATTACAACCCCCAGCTAGTTTAGACCTAGCTGGATTGAAAGAAATATATCCGACTCTATTAGCCTATATACTAAGTTATGCATATGTGGGGATATACTGGGCCAATCATCATCACTTATTAGCCGTTTTAAAAACAGTCAATGGTAAAATTTTATGGCGTAACTTATTTTGGCTCTTTTTTATGTCTTTGATACCAACTTTCACGGAATGGATGGGCTTAAACCCTTCTGTTAAACTACCAGCCTTTTTTTATGGATTCATCTTACTAATGTGTGCTGTTTCTTATAATATTTTACAAACAGAAATTATTCGGGTGAATGGCAAGGATTCAGATTTAGCTAAAAAGATTGGCAAGGATTTCAAAGGGAAAGGTTCGATTGTTTTTTATATTCTTGCTTTGATTTTTGCTTTTTATCAGCCTCTAATTTCTTATCTAATATATGTGGCGATAGCTTTATTATGGATTATTCCAGATAAGCGACTAGAAAGCACCTTTTATAAATAGTCTTTCATTTATTTCTACGAATTTTTAAATATTGATATGGCAAATCATATTTTTTTAATTTTTGCGATTAATAGGTTATTATAGAATTAACACAATTAAGGAGGGCTAGTAATGGAATTTTTAAGAGAAGATCATGCCATTGTTTTACGTAATGAAGAAAACGAGATGATTGCCGAGATAACTTATCGAGATACTGATGATGAAAAGTTAGTGGTGGCTAACCATACCTTTACTTCAGATAGTCTTAGAGGTCAAGGAATTGCTGGTAAGCTTTTAGATGAGTTAGTAGCAGATATGCAACAGCAAGGTAAAAAAATATATCCCAGTTGTCCATATGTCATTAGAAAATTTGATGAGGAAGCAGAAAAATATAGGCATATAGATGCTCGTAAACACCCAGCTTAACAGTTGCTAATCATATAACCAAAAGTAGTTTCATCTACTTTTGGTTTTTTTAAGGTCTTTAATTAGACAATGAAGCGCTTCCGTGATAACCTTTTAATTAGTAGGTCTATTTCAAATATTTTAATAGTAAGTTGGAAAATACAGTGCTTACGACCTAAGTATTGATTTTATTTACAAAATATAGAAAGGAAGGATCAAGATGAGTTACAGTTTTATTGCAAATTTAAGAGAGTTACAAAGTCAAAAAGATTTGATGCGCCTTTCCCTTTATATGCCTACTAATCGTGGAGGTTTAAATAGGCAAGAAGACCTGATTCAATTTAAAAATCTAATTCAGCAAGTTAAATCTAAGCTGGAAGAAGTTGATAAAGATGAAGCAAATAAGATTTTAAAAGAAATTGAAAGAATTCGAAACGATAAAAATTTTTGGGATCAAACTAAAGAAGGTCTAGCCCTTTTTATCAGTCCTAAAGATGTTGAAGTTGCCTATTTACGTAATGAATTTAAACCTTCGATTCATCTAGGAAATGAATTTTATCTTTTACCTTTATTGGCTTATTATGAGGAACTTCATGAAGTAATCATTGCAGATATATCTAAAGATTCGGTGGACTTTTTTGATGCCAACCAGTTTAATGCCGAAGCCCTTACTCTAGACCCTGCGATTGAAGTGAAAGACTTTTCAGAGATTTATGATGATTTAGACGCTGACTCTCAACTCAATGTACACTCTTATGGCGGACGTCAAGAGCCTGGTATGCATCATGGACACCGAGCTACTCCAGAAGAAAAAGATCTAGATCGCGCAAAATATTTCAATTACTTGCATAAAAAAATGCAAGAAGTAGCTAAACATTATCACCGGCCAATTTTATTAGCAGGAACAGTTGAGAACATAGGCCATTACAAAAAAGTTAATGAAAAGAGCGCTATTTATTATGATTCAACAATCGACAAACCCTTCCAATCCCTGGATGCTAAAGCGAAAACCAAACTTTTAAAAGAGACCCTTAGTCAAAATCAGCAAGAATTCGCAAAAGAAAAGATTGATCAAATTGAAAAAGCTCGTAATCAAGGGAAAGTCATTCATGATTTTGAAGAGATTAAAGGGCTGATCCATGAAGGGCGTATCGAAGAATGGGTGATTCAATACTTTACAGACAACTTATTAGATGGAGAGGCTTTAAATCATTGGGTGATCAAAGCCATGGATCAAGGGGTTAAAATTTCTCTCGTTTTGGAAAAAGTTGAAGGGATTAAACAACAGTTTTCTGCTCTTTTAAGGTACTAAAAAAGAGATGAATTTATCCCTTTATAGCAAAAGATTACCAAACATTTTGGGCCATGTAATAGAATGAAAGCGATGCATGATTCCATAGTTATGCATCGCTTTTTAATTGTTTAAATAGATAGAGGAGTGTTTCTATTTGAATCGAAAGACATTGACGATAGCTTTTGCCTATGTGGGAGTAGTAACAGGGACGAGACTGACTTCAGGCCAAGAGCTACTGCAATGTTTTATTAGGTTTGGTTCTGTTGGCCTATTCGGCCTATTCTTGGTAGGGCTCATGCATGCCTTAATGGGTGCTATTGTCCGGAGCTAGTTTGCAGCAGCAATTTAATTTAAATAGCATTTGGGGTAGCGCCTTGTATGTTCTATTAGTTTTGATTATTGCATCCTTTGAGTTTGAAAAATCCAACAAATTATTGGTTTTTTACGCCGGTCTTAATTATTTTATTATCCTAGTTTTTATCGATACTTTATTTAACTATCGGTTTGATTTTGAAAAGATTGAAGTGATGAGTCAAGAACTCAATCAGCTTTTCCCTTCGATAATTTTGTCTAGCTTAAACTATTTTTCAATGTGTTTTATAACGGGTTTTTCCATAGCAGTTGTTATCAGTGGTGATGCCCTGCGCCCTCAGTTTACTTTCGCTTGTGCGCGTCGCCTATCTAGTAAGCAACCCGACAAGTTTTATACCTACTATGTAGCAGTTACTTTAGCGAGGTTTGCTCTAAGTTTTTAGGATTTAAAGAATTAGTTGCTAGCATGTATCCTATTTTAGGCTTTATTTCTGTCAAGGATCGCTCCGCTTTCCTCTTTGACAAAAGTAAAGAATTTGAGGGCTAGACGCTAAGACATAAGCATGCCCATTTAGAAGCACCTTGTGTAACATATGTTTGACAACTCTAGAAAAGTTTTTAAAATATATGCGAAATTTAATTGACGAGGAAAAAACTACATGGTAAGATAATAAAGGTGTTTTTATTGACAGATACCTGAAACTCAGTCGTGCTGACTGCTATAGATTCACCCTGAAGCGCAGTTTTGAAAATTTCAAGCCTGCGGAAAATTTATATTTATAAATGACACACTTGGATGTGTGGACTAAGAAAATAATGGAAGGAGGACTTTTGATGCCAACAATTAATCAATTGGTTAATAAACCTCGTAAATCAAAAGTAAGTAAATCAAATTCACCCGCATTAAACGTAGGTTACAACAGCTTCAAACGTTCTAACACAAAAACAATGTCTCCGCAAAAACGTGGGGTATGTACACGTGTAGGGACTATGACTCCTAAGAAACCGAACTCTGCTTTACGTAAGTATGCCCGTGTTCGTTTATCTAACCTTATGGAAGTAACAGCTTATATTCCAGGTGAAGGCCATAACTTGCAAGAGCACAGTGTGGTACTAATCCGTGGCGGACGTGTGAAAGACTTACCAGGGGTACGTTACCATATCGTTCGTGGAGCGCTGGATACTGCCGGTGTTAATGACCGTAAGCAAAGCCGTTCTAAATACGGTACTAAGAAACCTAAATCATAATTATAACAATCACCGATTTTTCGAAAGGAGGAGTTTAAATGACTCGTAAAGGGAATATTCCTAAACGTGAAGTGTTACCAGATCCAATTTATAATTCTAAAGTAGTAACTCGCACAATCAACCGTTTAATGGTTGACGGTAAGCGAGGTAAAGCATCATCTATTTTATATAGTGCATTTGATGTAATCCGTGAACAAACAGGCCAAGATCCAATGGAGGTTTTCGAACAAGCCATTGAAAACATCATGCCATTATTAGAAGTTAAAGCTCGTCGTGTTGGGGGTTCTAACTATCAAGTACCAGTTGAAGTAAGACCTGAGCGTCGTTATACTTTAGCGATTCGTTGGTTAGTGACATATTCTCGTTTACGTGGTGAAAAAACCATGGAACAACGTCTAGCACGTGAAATTATGGATGCAGCAAACAATACAGGTGCTTCTGTACGTAAGCGTGAAGATATGCATAAAATGGCAGAAGCTAACAAAGCCTTTGCGCATTATCGCTGGTAAGATTTATAATGGTATTGTTAACTTAGTGATTCTTTGTTAACAGATAATGATTCAAAAAAGGAAAGAGGGGTAAATATACATGGGAAAAAGAGCATTTTCTCTTGAGAAAACTCGTAACATTGGAATTATGGCCCATATAGATGCTGGTAAGACAACGACTACTGAACGTATCTTGTATTATACCGGTAAGATCCATAAGATCGGTGAGACCCACGATGGTGGAGCTCAAATGGACTGGATGGAGCAAGAGCAAGAACGTGGTATTACCATTACTTCTGCTGCAACAACAGCTCAATGGAAAGAACACCGTGTAAATATCATCGATACACCAGGACACGTGGATTTTACGGTTGAGGTTGAACGTTCATTACGTGTATTGGATGGAGCGGTTGCCTTATTAGATGCTCAATCAGGTGTAGAACCTCAAACTGAAACAGTTTGGCGTCAAGCTACTACCTATGGAGTACCTCGTATTGTATTTGTTAATAAAATGGACAAAATGGGAGCTGACTTTGAATATTCACTAAGAACCCTTCATGAGCGCTTAGACGCAAATGCAGTAGCTATGCAAGTTCCAATCGGATCTGAAGATGAATTCAAAGGAATCGTCGATATTGTTCATAAAAAAGCATATATTTATAATAACGATTTGGGGACAGAAATAGAAGAAACAGATATCCCAGAAGAATATCAAGAAAAAGCTGCTGAATATTATACAACTTTAGTTGAAGCAGTAGCTGATACTGATGAAGAAATTATGATGGCTTATCTTGAAGGGGAAGAAATTCCTGAAGATGTTTTGAAAAAAGCTATCCGTAAAGCAACAGTTAATGTTGACTTATACCCAGTCTTCTGTGGTACAGCCTTCAAAAACAAAGGGGTTCAATTATTACTAGATGGTGTTATTGATTACTTACCAAGTCCACTAGATGTTCCACCAATTATTGGTTTCGAACCAGGAAGTGAAAAGGAAATTGAACACCATGCGGATGACAGTGAGTCATTTGCAGCTTTAGCCTTCAAAGTTATGACAGACCCATTCGTTGGTCGTTTAACTTTCTTCCGCGTTTACTCAGGAACATTGGCATCTGGTTCATATGTTCAAAACGCAACTAAAGATTCGCGTGAGCGTGTAGGTCGTATCTTACAAATGCACGCTAACTCTCGTGAGGAAATTGCTGAAGTATTCTCGGGAGATATTGCTGCAGCTGTTGGTCTTAAGAATACAGGAACTGGAGATACTTTATGTGACCCAGATAACTTAGTTATTCTTGAATCAATGGAATTCCCTGATCCAGTTATTGAGGTAGCGATTGAACCTGATTCAAAAGCTGACCAAGATAAGATGGGCTTAGCCTTAGCTAAGTTAGCTGAAGAAGATCCAACCTTCCGTGCTTCAACTGACCATGAGACTGGTCAGACAATTATTGCCGGAATGGGAGAATTACACTTAGATATCATCGTTGACCGCTTAAAACGTGAATTTAAAGTTTCAGCTACGGTTGGTGCACCACAAGTTTCTTACCGTGAGACCTTCCGTGCCGCGACACAAGCTGAAGGTAAATTCGTTCGTCAATCAGGTGGTAAAGGTCAGTATGGTCACGTTTGGATCGAATTTGAACCAAATGAAGAAGGCGCTGGCTTTGAGTTTGAGAATGCGATTGTTGGTGGGGTTGTTCCTCGTGAATACATTCCAGCAGTAGAAGCAGGATTGAAAGATGCGATGGAAAATGGTGTCCTAGCAGGATTCCCATTAGTAGATATCAAAGCTAAGCTTTACGATGGATCTTATCACGATGTTGACTCTTCTGAAACAGCTTATAAGGTTGCGGCTTCAATGGCACTTAAGGCTGCTGCTAAGAAAGCACAACCTTCAATCCTTGAACCAATGATGGCTGTTGAAGTAACAGTTCCTGAAGAATATTTAGGAGATGTTATGGGACACGTGAACTCTCGCCGTGGACGTATTGAAGGTACTTCAACACGTGGAAACGCACAAATTGTTAAATCATTCATTCCTTTATCAGAAATGTTTGGCTATGCAACGACTTTACGTTCTTCAACTCAAGGTCGTGGTACATTTACAATGCAATTCGACCACTACGAAGATGTTCCAAAATCAATCGCTGAAGAAATCATCAAAAAATACGGTGGATCTTCAGAAAATTAATCATAAGCAATAAAGGCTTATTAAGAAGAAAGACCAAGGTTAAGGGAAATATCCGTTGAATTCACTTCAATATCTTTGGTATAATAATTTTGATAGATTACATAATCTATAAACACTTTAAAATTAGGGGGATTTACTCAAATGGCAAAAGAAAAATACGAACGTACGAAACCGCATGTTAACATTGGTACTTTAGGACACGTTGACCACGGAAAAACAACTTTATCAGCTGCAATCGCGACTGTATTAGCTAAAAACGGATTCGGTGAAGCTAAGGACTATGCTTCAATCGATAACGCTCCAGAAGAAAAAGAACGTGGAATCACAATCAACACTTCTCATATCGAGTATGAAACTGCTAACCGTCACTATGCACATATTGACGCTCCAGGACACGCGGACTACGTTAAGAACATGATCACTGGTGCTGCTCAAATGGACGGTGCGATCTTGGTTGTATCTGCAGCTGATGGCCCAATGCCACAAACTCGTGAGCACATCTTATTATCGCGTCAAGTAGGAGTTCCTTACTTCGTAGTCTTCTTAAACAAAGTAGACATGGTTGACGATGAAGAATTATTAGAATTAGTTGAAATGGAAGTTCGTGACATGTTATCAGAATACGACTATCCAGGAGATGACATTCCAGTAATCGCAGGTTCTGCTCTTAAAGCTTTAGAAGGCGACGAAGCTTATGAAGCTAAAGTATTAGAGCTAATGGAAGAAGTAGATGCATATATTCCAGAACCAGAGCGTGACACTGACAAGCCATTCATGATGCCAGTCGAAGACGTATTCTCTATTACTGGTCGTGGTACAGTTGCTACAGGACGTGTTGAACGTGGACAAGTTCGTGTAGGTGACGAAGTTGAAATTGTAGGTATCGCTGAAGATACTATGAAGTCTACAGTAACTGGTGTAGAAATGTTCCGTAAGATGTTAGACTATGCTGAAGCAGGGGACAACATTGGTGCATTATTACGTGGAGTTACACGTGATGATATTGAGCGTGGACAGGTATTAGCAGCTCCAGGAACTATTACTCCACATACTAAGTTCGAAGCGGAAGTATATGTACTTTCTAAAGAAGAGGGTGGACGTCATACACCATTCTTTACTAACTATCGTCCTCAATTCTACTTCCGTACAACTGACGTAACAGGTGTTGTAGAATTACCAGAAGGAACTGAAATGGTTATGCCTGGTGACAACGTATCTATGACAGTAGAATTAATTCACCCAATCGCTATCGAAGACGGAACTCGTTTCTCAATTCGTGAAGGTGGACGTACTGTAGGTGCAGGTACTGTTACTAAAATTAATGCTTAATTAAATATTAAGAACAAAAGCCAAGTATTTTACTTGGCTTTTTTATTTTAGATTAATGTTTGTTGTATCAAGCTTAATCATGCTATACTAAAAGTAAATAAAATTTAGAAAGGGGAATGACGATGGATTTTAACAGTGTTGTTAGCTCTATTCCTGGAATAATAGGCTCATTACTTTTATTAATAGCAGCATTGATTTTGGCGCATTTTGCGAGAAAATATGCGATTAAGGCTATGGAGAGTATCGACTTTGACTTGAAATTACAAAAATGGGGGTTAGCTAGAACCGATGAGGAATCTAATGCCTTCTTAGAAACAATAGGCACTTTATTATATTTTATTATTGTACTTTTCTTTGTACCTTTCATTTTAAATGGATTAGGATTGGCAGGGGTTGTTGATCCAATATCTAATATGTTTGCGAAGTTTTTTGCTTACATTCCAAACATTATTGCAGCCGTTTTAATTATATTCATTGGCAACTTATTCTGTAAGTTTGTTAAACAGTTAACGCAAAACTTACTAGAAGGTTTCAATTTAGATAAGTGGTATAGTAAGATGACGGGGCAGGAAGAAAAAGAAAGAGTCAATGATACACATCTAGCTGAAGTGTTTTCGACCGTTGTTTATGTCTTAATATTTATTCCGATTTTAACAGTGGCCCTTGAAACACTAGGTATTCAGACTATTTCAGCACCGATTGTCGGTGTATTAAACTCTGTAATGTCAGCAATTCCAAATATAATTGTGGCAGTTATTCTTGTTTTTGTCGGTGGCTTCATTGCAAAATTGTTAGGTGATTTATTAGAAAGTCTATTAAAGACATCTGGTATCGACCAATATTCAAAATATTTAAATTTTAAAGGTGAAAGCCATATCCAAATTTCAAGCGTGATTGCTCAAGTGGCTAAATCACTATTACTTATTTTCTTTATTGTCGAAGCTATTTCAGTTCTTAACTTAGAAGTATTAAATGCGATAGGCACTTCTATTATTGCCTACATCCCTGATGTAATAGCTGCAGCGTTAATCTTAGCGGTAGGAGTAATTGGTGGTAATATTCTTGCAAGCTTTTTGAAAGAAGTTTCTGGTAGTAAAGTATTTGGAGAATTTGTTCGTTATGCTATTATTGTATTGGCGATTTTCATGACATTGAACCAATTAAAGTTTGCTCCAACAATTGTTAACGCGGCCTTTATTATTATTCTTAGTGCGGTAGCTGTTGCCTTCGCTCTTGCAGTTGGAATAGGTGGTAAGGATTTTGCTGCACGTCAACTAGAAAATATTGAAAAAAGCATTGAACACGAAGAAAAAGAAGAAGAACAGCAAAGATTCTAAAACTAATCAAAACAAAAAGCTCGCTATTCTTAATTGAATGAGCGAGCTTTTTTGTGATTGTAATTACGATTTATTGAATCAGTCGATTATAGTGACCAATGATTTGTTCAGATAACTCTTCAATCGATTGATTCTCTACATTAATCACGGTGGCACCTAGTTGATGATATAAATCATCTGCGAACATCAATTCTTGCTTTACTCTCTCAAGTGAAGAGTAAGTAGCTTTTTCACCTAACCCCATCATTTCGACTCGTTTTTTACGAATGTTTTGGATATATAGAGGAGAGGCAATCAAACCATATATTCTTCGTGAATCAGCCTGATAGATTTCATCAGGAATGTGAACTTCTGGAAAAATTGGTAAGTTGGCTACCTTATATGATTTATTAGCTAGGTACATACTTAAAGGTGTTTTGGAAGAGCGTGAAACTCCTAGCAATACAATGTCAGCTAATTCGAATCCTTTACGATTTTTACCATCATCGTACTTCACTGCAAATTCAATGGCTTGAATACGATCGAAGTAGTGATCATCGAGTCGATGTAGGGTTCCTGATTTTTCAGTAGCTGTCATATTTGTTTTTTGTGAAATAAGGTCTAGAATGGGGTGGATTACATTATGATAATCTAATCCGTTTTTCTTTGAGAACTCACTGGCGTAATTTTCTAGACCTTCATCAACTAAAGTAGTGATTAAAATCGCATTCACTTTAGCAGCCTCTTCAAGTATGGGTTTTAATTCATCCCGGGTGTTAATAAATGGAAATCTTTTTAAACTGATGTTGGTTAACTTTGGGAATTGGGCTAAAGCGGCGTTGGTAGCGCGTAGGGCTGTTTCACCGACAGAGTCGGAAATGACATAGAATTTGTAAGAATTGGTTACTGACATATTATTCCTCCGATTGGCTTAATTCAACCAAAAGATTCACGATATGAGTTTTTGATACTTTGCCAAGTATTTCATAGTCAGCGGTTACGATTGGCAGTGAATCAATCTGGTGTTCAGATATTAGGCGTGCCGCATCAAGCACCGTTTGATCGGGTTGAGCGACAATAATATTTGGCATTCTGGTCATTATAATGGTTAAGGGGGTATCCATTAACTGACCAATCGCTGAGCGGAGTAAATCCTTACGCGACACGATACCTGCTAGCTTGTGGTCTTCTTCATCAATTACATAGATAGAACCAGCATCATACATAAATAAGTGAGTAATTGCGTTTTGGACTGTAGTATCAGGTGTAACTGTGATAGCCTGGACCATAATATCTTTAACAAGATACTCTGAAAATGCTTCATATAATAAGGATTTTTCAGTTAATCCAGAATAAATATAGCCTACTTTTTGACGAGCATCGAGGATGCCCGTCATGGTTAAGACAGCGAAATCACTACGCAATGTTGATTTTGTTAAACCAAGCTTACTAGCAATTTCGTCGCCGGTGATTGGTTCATTTTCTTTAACGATTGAGATGATTTCTTCTTGTCGGGGTGAAAGTTTCATAGTTCCCCTCCTAGTTAATTAATTATACGTTTTTAATAGCGCTTTGTGCAGCGGCTAATTGTGCAATTGGTACACGGTAAGGTGAGCAAGATACATATGAAAGCCCTATTTGGTGGAAGTGTTCAATGGAACGAGGGTCTCCTCCTAGTTCTCCACAAACACCAATTTTCAAGTTTTCTTTCACGGATCGTCCTCGTTCTACAGCTATCTCAACAAGTTCTTTAACAGCAAAAGTATCAATAGTTTGGAAAGGATCATCTTTTAAAATGCCTTGGTCAAGGTATTGATTTAAGAATTTACCAGCGTCATCTCGTGAGTAGCCAAAGGTTAGTTGAGTCAAGTCATTGGTTCCGAACGAGAAGAATTCAGCGTCATTTGCTAATTGATCGGCAATTAAGCATGCACGAGGTGTTTCAACCATTACTCCAACTGTAAATTCCATACTTACCTTTTCTTGCTTTAGAACATTTTCTAAGTGTTCTTTTATTTTTGCTTTCAAGTGAATTAATTCAGCTTGACTACTCACTAAAGGAATCATGATTTCTGGTTTAACTTTAACACCGTCTTTTGCTACTTTCATAGCTGATCGGATAACTGCTTCTGCTTGCATGATATATAAGTCAGGGTAGGACATTCCCATACGACAACCACGGTGGCCCATCATAGGGTTAACTTCCTTCATAGATTGCACCCGGTCACTCAATTCAGAAGCATCAATTTGAAGTTGTTTAGCAACTTGTTTGATTTCATTTTGACCATGCGGTAAAAACTCATGTAAAGGAGCATCTAACAAACGTACTACCACTGGTTTTTCTTGCATTAACTCAAAGATATGTGAAAAATCTTCGGTTTGGAAATTACGGATAGCATCTAAAGATGTTTGACGATCAGCAGGGTTTTTGGCAAGTAAGAATTTGCGGATGGCTATTAGACGGTCTTCTTGGAAGAACATATGTTCAGTTCTAACTAGTCCAATACCAACTGCTCCAAAACGTAAACCGTTTTCAATGTCTGAAGCTGTTTCGGCATTCATACGAATAGCTAATTGAGCATGCTGACGAGACCATTCTAAGACCTTATCTAAGTCTTCATTTGCTCCGCCTGCAACTGTTGGGATTTCACCGATGTAAAGACATCCTGTCGTACCGTCTACAGAAATGATATCTCCTTCATTTAGTTGACCACCAGGATAAGATAAAGTCTTCTTATCTTCATTGATGTCCAATTCACTACAACCAGCTACACAACATTTACCCATTCCGCGAGCAACAACCGCTGCATGAGAAGTCATTCCTCCTTGACTGGTTACAATGCCATTAGCAGAGTTCATACCCACAATATCTTCTGGTGAAGTTTCATGACGCACTAAAATAACTGATTTGCCAGCATCTGCCCACTCTTTTGCAGTGACTGCATCAAAAACGATTTGTCCAGTTGCAGCACCAGGACTGGCTGGCAAGCCCAACTTAGAAACTAATTCAGCTTGATTTAGAGCATTCGGATCAAAGGCAGGGTGTAGCAATGTATGGAGGGATTCTGGATTAATAGTTAGAAGGGCTTGGTCGGGTGATAAGATGCCTTCATTTACAAAGTCCACCGCAATTTTGACAGCTGCTTGAGCAGTCCGCTTGCCATTTCTTGTTTGCAGAATATACAATTTTTTATCCTCAATCGTAAACTCAATATCCTGCATATCCGAATAGTGCTTTTCAAGTTTCTCAGTTAATTCTATGATTTGTTGATAGATGTTAGGGAATTGGTCACGTAGACGATTAATTGAAACAGGGGTACGTATACCAGCAACTACGTCTTCTCCTTGTGCATTAGTTAAGTACTCACCGTATAATTCGTGCTTACCGTTTGCGGGATTACGTGTGAAGAGAACACCTGTACCAGAAGTTTCGCCACTATTACCAAAGACCATTTCTTGGATGTTAACAGCAGTACCTAAGTCATCTGGAATATTGTTTAAGCGACGGTAAACAATAGCCCGTTGATTATTCCAAGATTTGAAGACAGCTTCAACCGCTGCGTAAATCTGTTGGTAAACATCTTGAGGGAATGGATGGTTCAATTCTTCTTGATAGATAGCTTGATAATCTTTAACAATTCCTTTAAGGTGTTCAGCTGTCAATTCGTAATCATAGTGCAAATGATTGTCTAATTTAACTTGCTTAAGAATTTTTTCAAACTTAGCCATATCGATTTCATAAACGACGTTCCCATACATTTGTAGAAGACGACGATAACAGTCGTATGCGAAACGTTCATTGTTGGTGATTTGAGCTAATTTTAAGACATTTTCATCGTTAAGCCCTAAGTTTAATATAGTATCCATCATACCTGGCATAGAGATTTTTGCTCCAGAGCGAACGGAAACTAATAATAATTTTTCTGGATCATTAAAGGTCTTGCCTGAGATTTCTTCAAGATGGCTCACGGCTTCGGCAATTTCATCTTTAAGCTCAGTTTTTAACCCCTTAGCTTCCTCTAAGTATTCCAAACATGCTTGAGTCGAAATAGTAAATCCTTGGGGAACAGGGAAGCCTAGACTAGTCATTTCAGCCAAGTTGGCTCCTTTACCGCCTAATAGATCCTTCATTTTGGCATTTCCTTCACCAAATGCATAAACACGTTTCATCAACAAACCTCCTAAAAATTTAAGTAGTGCAACTTATCGTATTATATAATGCACACTATTACTTGTCAATCTAAAATAAGCCACAAAAATTATTGTTTTTAACGCTATGTAAGTTTAATAGTGTTGCTTATTTAAACGCTAAAATGTTTAATGAAAGCACATGATAAAAAGAAGGGTAAAAATTGACTTATTTTCGAGAGAATGGTAAAATATAGGCGTACAATTAGCTTGTGAAAAAAACAATTTGGAGGCAGAAATATTTATGAAAGTGATCATCATTGGAACAAACCATGCTGGAATAGCAGCGGCAAATACTTTGTTAGAAAATTATCCAGAGCACGAAATTGTGATGTTGGAACGTAATTCAAATCTTTCTTATCTTGGCTGCGGAACAGCTTTATGGGTAGGTCGTCAAATTGATGATTATAAGGGTCTTTTCTATACAAACGAGGAGGCTTTCGCTAAAAAAGGAGCCCGAATTTATACTGAAACTGAGGTTTCTAACATCGATTTTTCGAATAAAAAGGTATACGCTCTGAAAAAAGATGGCGAAAAACTTGAGGAAAGCTATGATAAATTAATCTTAGCTACAGGATCATTGCCAATCACTCCTAAATTTCCGGGTTATGATTTGGAAGGATTACACTTCTTAAAATTATTCCAAGAAGGACAAGCGGTTGATAAAGCCTTAGCAGATAAAGGGGCAAAAAATGTTTGTGTAATTGGTGCAGGTTATATCGGTGTCGAAATTGCTGAAGCTGCTAAGAGACGTAGAAAAAACGTTCGCATTTTTGATGCTGAAAAAACTTCACTAGCTAGTTACTATGATCCTGAATTCGCTAAGATGATGGACCAAAACTTAGAGCGTAATGGCATATCAACACATTTTGGTGAATTAGTTCAAGAATATATCGGTGAAAACGGTAAAGTTAAGGCTGTGAGAACAGATAAGGGCACTTATGAAGCAGATGTGGTAATTAATTCAATCGGCTTCCAAGCGAATACCGAGTTAGGTAAAGACCATCTCGACTTATTTGAAGGTGGAGCATATCTTGTAGACCGCCATTTTAAAACATCAGATGATGATGTCTATGCGATTGGAGACTGTGCCAGCAATTACTCCAATGCCATTCAGGATACAACATACATTGCCTTAGCTTCTAATGCGGTTCGATCAGGTATTGTTGCAGCTCATAACCTTGCAGGTACTGAGTTGGAAGGAGCTGGTGTACAGGGATCAAACGGAATTAATATTTTCAACTTAAAATTAGTCTCAACTGGTTTGACGTTAAAGGCAGCTGAACTAGCAGGTGTTGATGTAGACTATGTAGAACATGAAGATACACAATTTCCCGGATTTATGCCTGAAAATCATCAAGTCAAAATAAGAATTGTCTATGAAAAGACAAGTCGTCGGATAGTAGGGGCTCAGCTAGCTTCAGATTACGATGTATCTTTATTAATCCATATGTTTTCACTAGCTATTCAAGAAGAAGTTACGATTGATAAGTTAGCCTTATTAGATACCTTCTTCCTACCTCACTTTAACCAACCGTATAATTACATTACTGTGGCTGCTTTAAAAGCTAAAAAACAATTAAAGTAAGATAATTTAAAATCCTCTATATAATAAGGTAGCAATTATGTTTTTCTAGGAAAATTGATATTAGTTTTCCTGCAGCTAAAAAAACATAAAAGCTATCTTTTTTTATAAATACTCAAGAAAGCTTTGATTATCGCTTGCATTAGCAATCTATCTTCGGTATAATATCGGTTGTGTCAATTGGAGGGTTCTGCCCCGAAATGGGCACAATCCCTCGAGAAGAGGGAGATATGCAGTGAAACGAGAGGTTGTGACACGCCAGGACAAGTTGCCAAGGGCTGGTTTGTTAGAAATTCTTGTGGAGCAAGTCACATATTTTATATTGACGAAGGAGGAAATAAAAATGGCAAATCAAAAAATTCGTATTCGCTTAAAAGCTTATGAGCACCGTGCTCTTGATGTTTCTGCAGCGAAAATAGTTGAATCTGCTCAAAGAACAGGGGCTAAGACATCGGGTCCAATCCCTTTACCAACAGACCGTTCTGTTTATACAGTTATTCGTGCAACACACAAGTATAAAGATTCTCGTGAGCAGTTCGAAATGCGTACACACAAACGTTTGATCGACATCGTTAACCCTACTGCTAAAACAGTAGACGCTTTAATGAAGTTAGACTTACCAAGCGGTGTGGACGTAGAAATCAAATTATAAAAAATAAAATAATGGAGGTGTACTCATGACCAAAGGAATCTTAGGAACTAAAGTCGGAATGACTCAATACTTTACTGAAAATGGTGAATTAATTCCTGTTACTGTTATCCAAGCTCCTGCAAACGTTGTTTTACAAGTTAAAACAGTTGAAACAGATGGCTATGAAGCAGTTCAAGTAGGATACCAAGATTTACGTGAAGTATTGACTAACAAACCACATAAGGGTCATGTAGCAAAAGCTAATGCTACTCCTAAGCGCTTCGTTCGCGAATTTCGTGATGTTGAGCTAGGAGAATATGAAGTAGGGCAAGAAATCACAGTTGAAACATTCGCAGTTGGTGACATCGTCGATGTGACGGGTACATCCAAAGGTAAAGGTTTCCAAGGAGCTATTAAGCGCCACGGACAATCTCGTGGACCTATGGCTCACGGTTCTCGTTACCACCGTCGTCCTGGATCAATGGGTATGGCGTCAGACGCTTCTAAAGTGTTTAAAGGTAAAAAATTACCTGGACAAACTGGTGGCGAACGTATCACTATTCAAAACTTGGAAATCGTATCAATAGATAGCGAAAACAATGTGATTCTTATTAAAGGAAACGTTCCAGGTGCTAAGAAGTCACTCGTTGAAATTAAACAAGCAATTAAAACAGTTAAATAATATCTAAGAGGGGAGGAACGAGCAAATGCCAAAAGTTACATTATTTAAACAAGATGGAACACAAGCAGGAGAAGTTGAATTAAACGAAGCAATCTTCGGAATTGAACCTAATGAAGCGGTAGTTTTCGAAGCAGTCGTAATGCAAAGAGCTTCACTACGTCAAGGGACTCACGCGGTTAAAAATCGCTCAGCCGTTAGCGGTGGAGGACGTAAACCGTGGAGACAAAAAGGAACTGGACGTGCGCGTCAAGGTTCTACTAGATCACCACAGTGGGTAGGCGGTGGAATTGTCTTTGGACCAACACCTCGTTCATACAGTTACAAATTACCTAAGAAAATGCGTCGTTTAGCCTTAAACTCTGTACTATCTCAAAAAGTTATGGATGAGAAGTTAACAGTTGTTGATGAATTAGTCTTTGACGCACCAAAATCAAAAGAATTCAAAGCGGTATTAAACAACTTAAATATTGATAGCAAAACATTATTAATCTTAGAAGGTGCAAATGAAACAGCGTACTTATCTGCACGTAACATTCCAAATGTAAAAGTGATTGATGATTTGAATGTGAATGTTTTAGATGTAATTAATGCGGATCGTATCTTAATTACAAGAGCTGCGCTTTCAACAGTAGAGGAGGCTTTAGCATAATGCAATTATCAGAAGTTTTATTACGTCCAGTAATTACCGAACAATCAATGCTAGCCATTGATGATAATAAATATACTTTCGAAGTTGACCGTCGTGCTAATAAGACTCACATCAAGCAAGCTGTTGAAGCAATGTTTGAAGGTGTTAAAGTAGCGAAAGTTAATACTATTAATGTAGATGGAAAAGCAAAGAGAATGGGACGTTATCAAGGTTTCACTCGTAAGTACAAAAAAGCAGTGGTTACCTTAACAGAAGATTCAAACCGGATCGAATTGTTTGGCGAAGACGCTGAGTAATTCTGGAAAATATTAAAATAGGAGGGTAACGCAGTGGCAATTAAACATTATAAAGCGACGACTAATGGACGTCGTAACATGACTGGATATGATTTTTCAGAGATCACTACAAAAACACCTGAAAAAAGCTTGTTAGAGTCAAAAAAACAACGTGCAGGTCGTAATGGTCAAGGAAAAATAACCGTACGTCACCACGGTGGTGGAAATAAACGTGCTTACCGTGTGATTGATTTTAAACGTAATAAAGATGGAGTAGTCGGAACAATTAAAACAATTGAATACGATCCAAATCGTACTGCTAACATTGCTCTAGTGCATTATGAAGACGGTGTTAAAACATATATTCTAGCACCTAAAGGCCTTAAAGTAGGCCAAAAAATTGAGTCTGGTGACAATGCGGATATCCAAATAGGAAACGCTTTAGCACTATCTAATATTCCGGTTGGTACAGTTATTCACAACGTGGAATTAAAACCAGGAAAAGGTGGACAATTAATTCGTTCAGCTGGTACAAGTGCTCAAGTTTTAGGACAAGAAGGCAAATACACTCTAGTTCGTCTGAACTCAGGTGAAGTTCGCATGATCTTATCAACTTGCCGTGCAACGATCGGAACAGTTGGTAACGAACAACACGAATTGATTAATATTGGTAAAGCAGGACGTTCTCGTTGGTTATCAAAACGTCCAACTGTTCGTGGATCTGTAATGAACCCTAACGATCACCCACACGGTGGTGGTGAAGGTCGTACTCCAATCGGTCGTCCATCACCAATGACACCATGGGGTAAAAAAGCTATGGGTGTTAAAACTCGTAACGCTAAGAAGAAATCTAGCAAATTAATTATTCGTGGACGTAAGAAATAATAACCAATAAATTCTGAAGGGAGGCTACATTGTGACTCGTAGTTTGAAAAAAGGACCTTTTATAGATGAACATTTAATGAAAAAGGTAGAGGCTCAACAAGATGCCCAAAAAAAACAAGTGATTAAGACATGGTCTCGTCGTTCAACAATTTTCCCTAATTTTATTGGGATGACAATTGCTGTATATGATGGCCGTAAGCACGTGCCTGTATTTATCCAAGAAGATATGGTCGGTCATAAGTTAGGAGAGTTCGTTCCTACACGTACATATAGAGGCCACGTTGACCAAGATAAGAAAACTAAGAAACGCTAATAAGAGGAGGTATATAAGATGTCTGAACAAATTACATCTGCTAAGGCAATGGCAAAAACAGTTCGAATTGCTCCTCGTAAAGCTCGCTTAGTAATGGATCTTATCAGGGGCAAGCAAGTTGGAGAAGCAATGGCTATTTTGAAGTTCACTCCAAAAGCTGGTTCACCAATTATAGAAAAAGTATTAATGTCAGCTATTGCAAATGCTGAACATAATTATGACTTAGATTTAGAAACGTTGTATGTAAGTGAAGCATACGTTAACGAAGGACCAACCATGAAACGTTTCCGTCCTCGTGCTAAAGGGTCAGCTTCACCGATCTTAAAACGTACAAGCCACATTACAATTGTGGTATCAGAAAAAGAGGAGGCTTAATTAATGGGTCAAAAAGTACATCCGATTGGAATGCGAGTTGGCATCATCCGCGATTGGGATACTAAATGGTACGCAGACAAGCAATATGCAGACTATTTACACGAAGATATCAAGATTCGTGAGTATCTCTACAAGAAATTAGCTGATGCCTCTGTATCCGTTATTCAAATTGAACGTGCAGCAAACCGCGTTGTAGTTTCTGTTAACACAGCTAAGCCAGGTATGGTAATTGGTAAAGGTGGATCAGAAGTCGACGTATTACGTGCTGAACTAAATAAATTAACCGGCAAACAAGTTCAATTAAACATTGTTGAAATTAAAGAACCAGCATTAGATGCTAAATTAGTTGCAGAAGATATCGCTCAACAATTAGAAAACCGTGTGGCATTTCGTCGGGCTCAAAAGCAAGCCATCCAACGTGTGATGAGAGCTGGTGCTAAAGGAGTCAAAACGATGGTTTCTGGCCGTTTAAATGGTGCGGATATGGCAAGAACTGAGCACTATACTGAAGGAACAGTTCCATTACATACGCTACGTTCTGATATTGATTATGCTTGGGAAGAAGCAGACACTCAATATGGAAAACTTGGAGTGAAAGTATGGATTTGTCGTGGTGAAATCTTACCAACTAAAAATAACTCTCAGAGAGGAGGAAATTAATCATGTTAGTACCTAAACGTGTAAAACACCGTCGTGAATTCCGTGGTAAAATGCGCGGAGAAGCAAAAGGTGGAAAGCAAGTTGACTTTGGATCATACGGTCTAAGAGCTACAGAAACAGGTTGGATTACCAACCGTCAAATCGAAGCTGCCCGTATCGCTATGACACGTTATATGAAACGTGGTGGGAAAGTATGGATTAAGATCTTCCCTCATAAATCATATACAAGTAAAGCTATTGGTGTTCGTATGGGTAAAGGTAAAGGGGCACCCGAAGGATGGGTAGCACCTACAAAACGTGGAAAAGTTCTATTTGAAATTGACGGTGTGAGCGAAGAGATCGCTAGAGAAGCCTTCCGTTTAGCTTCCCATAAATTGCCAATCAAGACAAAATTTGTAAAACGTGAAGAATATGGTGGTGAATCGAATGAAAATTAATGAAATAAGAGAATTATCCACTGCTGAAATGGTTGAAAAAGAAAAAGAATTTAAGCAAGAATTGTTTAACCTTCGATTCCAATTAGCAACAGGACAATTAGAAAACACTGCCCGTTTACGTCAAGTACGTAAATCTATTGCTCGCATAAAAACAGTCTTGCGTGAGCAAGAATTGTCTAAGTAAAAACGACAAAGGAGGCACATATTAAATGACTGAACGTAACCAACGTAAAGTTTACCAAGGACGTGTAGTGTCAGATAAAATGGACAAAACCATTACTGTGCAAGTAGACACACGTAAAATTCATCCTAAATACGGTAAACGTGTAAAATATTCTAAGAAATATAAAGCTCATGATGAGTTAAATCAAGCTAAAGAAGGCGACATCGTACGTATCATGGAAACTCGTCCATTATCTGCTACGAAACGCTTCCGTTTATTAGAAATTGTCGAAGAAGCAGTAATTATCTAATAATTGCGAAAATCGGAAGGAGGATAACGAAATGATTCAACAGGAAAGTCGATTAAAAGTTGCTGATAATTCAGGAGCTCGTGAAGTGTTGACAATTAAAGTGTTAGGCGGATCAGGGCGCAAAACAGCTAATATAGGCGACGTCATCGTTGCAACGGTTAAACACGCAACGCCAGGTGGAGTTGTCAAAAAAGGTGATGTTGTTAAAGCGGTAATCGTTCGAACTAAATCAGGAGCTCGCCGTAAGGATGGTTCTTATATTAAGTTTGACGAAAATGCATGTGTAATTATTCGAGACGATAAGAGCCCACGTGGGACACGTATCTTTGGACCAGTTGCACGTGAATTGCGTGATAACAACTTCATGAAGATTGTTTCATTAGCTCCAGAAGTTCTGTAATTTTAAGAAAAAGGAGGAAACAGTTCATGCGTATTAAAACAGGAGATAAAGTCCTTGTGATTTCTGGTAAAGATAAAGGGAAACAAGGTACGGTTATTAAAAGTATTCCAAGTGAAGATAGAGTTGTTGTAGAAGGAATTAACATTGCGAAGAAACATCGTAAGCCAAGTCAAACACAAACTGGTGGAATTGAAGAATTCCCAGCAGCGATTCATGTATCAAATGTTCAATTAGTGGATCCAGAAACTGGCGAAGCAAGTCGTGTAGGTTACCGCTTTGAAGATGGCAAAAAAGTTCGTTTTGCTAAAAAATCAGATAAAACTATCAATTAATTAGAAGGGAGGAACTTTAAATGACAAATCGTTTAAAAGAAAAATATCTTAATGAAGTTGCCCCAAAATTGGTAGAGCAATTTAATTATTCTTCAATTATGCAAGTCCCAAAAGTTGAGAAAATCGTAGTCAACATGGGTGTGGGTGACGCAACTGGAAATGCTAAAAACTTAGAAAAAGCAGTGGATGAATTAACTTTACTTTCTGGGCAAAAACCAATCATTACTAAAGCTAAGAAATCAATCGCTGGTTTCCGTTTACGTGAAGGCATGCCAATTGGTGCAAAAGTAACTTTACGTGGCGAAAGAATGTATGATTTCTTAGATAAATTAATCTCGGTCGCACTACCACGAGTAAGAGACTTCCAAGGGATTTCAAGCCGTGCATTCGACGGTCGTGGTAACTACACACTAGGTGTTAAAGAACAATTAATCTTCCCGGAAATTAGTTACGATAATGTAGATAAAGTACGTGGAATGGACATTGTTGTTGTAACTACTGCAAACACTGATGAAGAATCACATGCCCTTCTAAAAGAATTAGGCATGCCATTCAAGAAATAAAGGAGGCATTATCTTTGGCTAAAACATCAATGAGAATTAAAAACCAACGCAAACCAAAGTTCAAGGTTCAAGAGTATTCTCGCTGCGAACGTTGTGGTCGTCCGCACTCTGTGTACCGTAAGTTCAAGCTTTGCCGTATTTGCTTCCGCGAACTTGCTTATAAAGGACAAATTCCAGGCGTTAAAAAAGCAAGCTGGTAAGAAATATATAATTAATCAAAGGAGGTAAATCCACATGGCAATGACAGATCCAATTGCAGATTTTCTAACAAGAATTCGTAATGCAAACAGTGTAGGACATAAAATAGTATCTGCACCTTCTTCAAATGCTAAAGTTGCGATTGCTGAAATCTTAAAAAGAGAAGGTTTCATCAAAAACTTTGAAATCACTGAAGATAACAAACAAAATGAAATCACTATCTTCTTGAAGTATGGCCGTAATGATGAAAAGGTTATTACTGGTATCAAGCGTATTTCTAAACCAGGATTACGTATTTATGCTAAGTCAGAAGATATTCCTAAAGTACTAAATGGTTTAGGGATTGCAATTATCTCAACATCAAATGGTGTGATAACAGATAAAGAAGCTCGTCAACAAGGTATTGGTGGCGAAGTGTTAGCTTATATTTGGTAAAACTTATAAAATTAAAGGAGGTGCAGCCCCTGTGAGTCGTATAGGAAATAATCCCGTAACAATTCCAGCTGGCGTAACCGTTTCAATGGATGGTCATACAGTGACTGTCAAAGGACCAAAAGGTGAATTAACTAGAGAAGTTAGTCCAAACATCAAGATTGAAATTAATGAATCAGAGATTACATTTAGCCGTCCAAACGATTCAAAAGTAAATCGCTCATTACATGGAACAACCCGTTCTTTAATTAATAATATGGTTGTTGGTGTTTCTGAAGGCTTTAAAAAAGAACTTCAATTAATTGGTGTTGGATATCGTGCTCAATTACAAGGTACTAAGTTAGTTCTAAACGTAGGTCTTTCACACCCGGTTGAGTTTGAAGCTTCAGAAGGTGTATCATTTGAAGTTCCTTCAAACACACAAATCATTGTTAACGGTTATAATAAAGAAAAAGTTGGCGAATTAGCAGCTAATATTCGTGGCATTCGACCACCTGAACCATATAAAGGCAAAGGAATTCGTTATGTTGATGAATATGTTATTCGCAAAGAAGGTAAAACTGGTAAATAATCGAATTATTTATCAAATTAAATTCAAAATTAAATTAAAGAGGTGACCATTGTGATTACTAAACCAGATAAAAATAAGTCGCGTAAAAAACGCCATAATCGTATTCGTAATAAGATTTCTGGTACTGCTGAGTGCCCACGCTTAAACGTATTTCGTTCAAATACAAACATCTACGCTCAATTAATTGATGACGTAGCGGGTGTGACGCTAGCAAGTGCCTCTAGTAAAGATGAGTCAGTAGCTAAGGCAAGTAAAACAGAACAAGCTTCTGCTGTTGGAAAATTAATTGCTGAACGCGCTGCTGAAAAAGGAATTAAAGTCGTAGTATTTGACCGTGGCGGATATATCTATCACGGACGTGTTAAAGCCTTAGCTGAAGCTGCACGTGAAAATGGACTCGAATTTTAAGAAAAGGAGGAAACCGATCGATGGTTAATATTAAACCAGAAAATTTAGGTGAAATTGAAGAACGTGTAGTAGCGATTAACCGAGTAACTAAAGTTGTAAAAGGTGGACGTCGTTTACGTTTCTCAGCACTTGTAGTTGTTGGAGATAAAGAAGGACACGTTGGTTTTGGAACCGGTAAAGCTCAAGAAGTTCCAGAAGCAATTCGTAAGGCAATCGAAGCGGCTAAGAAAAACCTAGTAACTGTCCCAATGGCAGGAACAACGATTCCTCATGAAGTTATCGGTGAATTCTGTGGTGGACGCGTTCTGCTTAAACCAGCACAAGCCGGTTCTGGAGTGGCTGCAGGAGGGCCTGTTCGTGCCGTTATGGAATTAGCAGGTGTTGCTGATGTAACTTCTAAATCATTAGGTTCTAATACACCTATTAATATGATTCGCGCGACTGTTGAAGCTTTGAAGCAACTAAAAGTGGTTGAAGAAGTGGCTCAATTGCGTGGTAAAACAGTAGAAGAATTATTAAGTTAGGAGGAAAGTCCATGGCAAACTTAGAAATCACTTTAAAACGTAGCCTAATTGGTCGTAAAAAGAATCATGTAGCTACTGCCAAAGCTTTAGGGTTAACAAAAACTTATAAAACCGTTATAAAACCTGATAATGAAGCTATTCGTGGAATGCTCCAAACAATTAGTCACTTAGTAGAAGTAAAAGAAGCTTAAATCTAGTATACTAGTATAAGGAGGTGCCAATATGAAATTACACACATTAAAACCCGCTGAAGGTGCGCGCAAGGAACGTAACCGTGTAGGTCGTGGACAAGGTTCAGGTAACGGTAAATTAGCTGGTCGTGGACAAGGCGGACATAAACAGCGTTCAGGTGGCGGTGTACGGTTAGGATTTGAAGGAGGACAACAACCTCTATTCAGACGTTTACCAAAACGTGGTTTCACTAATGTTAATCGTAAAGACTATGCAATTGTTAATCTTGAGACATTAAATATGTTCGACGAGGGAACCGTTGTATCACCGGCTTTATTGATTGAATCAGGTGTTATTAAAAAAGAATTATCAGGAGTAAAAATCTTAGGTGAGGGTAACTTAGAGAAAAAATTGACTGTTCAAGCTAGCAAGTTCTCTAAAACTGCAGAGGAAGCTATTACTGCAGCTGGCGGTTCAATCGAGGTGATCTAATGTTCACATTTATTAAGAATGCTTTTAGTTCGCGAGATGTTAGAAGAAGAATTCTTTTCACCTTGTTTATTTTAGCAATCTTTAGATTAGGATCGCATATCCCTATGCCAGGAGTAAATGCGAAAGTTTTAGATTCAATAGCAAGTAATGGTCTTTTGGGGCTCTTAAACACATTTGGTGGAGGAGCCTTAGGCCGGTATTCACTGTTTGCTATGGGAGTCTCGCCTTATATTACAGCTTCCATTATTGTTCAACTCTTACAAATGGATATTATTCCAAAGTTTACTGAATGGGCCAAGCAAGGTGAAGTGGGACGACGTAAATTAAACCAGTGGACGATATACTTAGCCATAGTCATAGGCTATATCCAATCAGCTGGTCTTTCATATGGTTTAAACCGTATGTCCGGTTTAGGTTTAATTAAGAATCCACAACCTTCCACCTATTTAACAATTGCTCTTGTCTTAACAGCTGGCAGCATGTTACTCGTTTGGTTAGGTGAACAAATTACACGTAAGGGTGTCGGTAATGGAATTTCTATTTTAATTATGTCAGGTATTCTAGCACAAATTCCACAGGAAGTTGTCGCTTTTGTGAATACGATGATCATTGGAGCTGGCGATAAATTGGGAATCAATATTCTAATTGGTTTAGGAGTTGTTCTAGCTCTTATTGTTATGACAACCATTGTCGTCATAATGGAAAGGGCTCAGCGTCGCATCCCGATCCACCACTCCAAAAAAGTATCTGGCGCTAGACATATGGCGCATTTGCCGCTAAAAATTAACTCTGCTGGAGTTATTCCAGTCATCTTTGCGACATCATTTTTAACTACGCCTCAAACGATTATCGGTTTAATTAATCCAAATCCTGAAGGTGGCGTGATGGAATTACTTAGCAAGGTATTAAACATTCAGCATCCGTATGGTGCGGTATTCTATACAATTCTTTTAATCGCATTCACCTTCTTCTATTCATTAATTCAAGTGAATCCAGAAAAGGTAGCTGAAAACTTACAGAAACAAGCTGCATATATTCCGAGTGTACGGCCAGGAAAAGATACTGAAGATTACATTACTCGTTTAATTAATCGCTTGAGTGGTGTAGGTTCAATTTACTTAACAGTGATTGCACTATTACCAATTGTCGTGAGCTTCATTTGGAAAGTTCCCGCTAATATTGCTTTGTCAGGTACAAGTTTGCTAATTGTAGTTGGAGTAGCGATTGAAACAGCTAAGCAAATTGAAGGTCGTATGATTAAACGTCGGTATCAAGGTTTCTTGAATTTATAATTGCGTAATAGACAAATATAAAGGATGATTAATTAATGAATATATTATTAATGGGTTTACCTGGGGCTGGTAAAGGAACTCAGAGTGAACAAATTACTCGAGACTATCCGGTTGTCCATATTGCTACTGGCGATATATTCAGGCAAGCGATTAAAGATGAGACGCCACTAGGACTAGAGGCGAAATCATATACCGACAATGGTAATCTCGTTCCAGATGAAATTACTAACGGACTTGTTAAAGAACGTTTAAATCAAAGCGACGTAAAAGAAAATGGCTTTATGTTGGATGGCTATCCAAGAACTTTACAACAAGCCCGCGCTTTAAGTGACAACCTTGAAAGCCTCGATTCTAAAATCGATGCCGTTATTTACATTGATGTGGCTCCTGAAGTTCTAAAAGAACGCTTAAGTGGAAGAATTATCTGTGGATCTTGTGGAGCGAGTTACCATAAGATTTATAATCCACCAAAAGTAGAGAACACATGTGATTCATGTGGCGCTCATGACTTCTATCAACGTGAAGATGATAAACCTGAAAAAGTTGCTCATCGTATTAATCTCCAAATGGAATCGATTCAACCAATTCTAGCTTATTACGAAGAACTTGGATTGTTGCACCGAGTGAGTGGAGAAAATTCTATCGATCAAGTTTATAGCAAGATTCAAGAAGTGTTAAGTAAATTATAAAACTTCGTCCATAGGAGGTAAGTGAATGGCAAAAGATGATGTAATTGAAGTAGAAGGTATTATTATGGAAACTCTACCGAACGCTATGTTCAAGGTAGAACTTGAGAATGGTCATGAAATATTAGCACACGTCTCTGGTAAAATCCGTATGAATTATATCCGTATTCTACCTGGAGATAAAGTCACTGTTGAATTATCCCCTTATGACCTTTCTCGTGGCCGCATTACCTATCGCTTTAAGTAGTCTACGAAATAAGGAGGAGTATAATGAAAGTTAGAGCATCAGTAAAACCAATTTGTGAAAAATGCAAAGTTATTCGCCGTAAAGGAAAAGTTATGGTGATTTGTCAAAATCCAAAACACAAACAACGTCAAGGATAATAATTAAGAAGGAGGAAATTGCATGGCTCGTATTGCAGGAGTAGATATTCCCCGCGAAAAACGTGTGGTTATTTCTTTAACGTATATCTTCGGTATCGGCAACTCAACTGCTAAGAAAATCTTAGAAGAGGCAAATGTTTCTGAAGATACACGTGTAAAAGATTTAACGAACGACGAATTGGATCGTATCCGTGAAATCATTGATAAGATTCGTGTTGAAGGAGACTTACGTCGTGAGGTCAGCATGAACATCAAACGTCTTCAAGATATTGGTTCATTAAGAGGTATCCGTCATCGTCGTAACTTACCTGTACGTGGACAAAACACTAAAAATAATGCACGTACTCGTAAAGGTCCTAAGAAACCAATTAGATAGAACTTAACAAAGGAGGTTAAAATTCATGGCAAAACAACAAGCACGTAGAGGTCGTCGTCGTGTTAAAAAGAATATTGAAAAAGGAATTGCTCATATTCGTTCAACCTTTAACAATACGATTGTTATGATCACTGATGTGAATGGAAATGCTGTTTCATGGTCATCAGCTGGATCACTTGGATTCCGTGGTTCGAAGAAAGCAACTCCATTTGCAGCGCAAATGGCATCTGAGGTTGCAGCTAAAGGAGCAATGGATCATGGCATGAAGACAGTCGAAGTAACTGTTAAAGGTCCAGGTTCAGGTCGTGAGTCTGCAATCCGTTCATTACAAGCAACTGGATTAGATGTTACAGCTATTCGTGATGTTACACCAATTCCACACAACGGATGCCGTCCACCAAAACGTCGCCGTGTATAATGATAATTGTGTAGAATCCGTTTAGAAACGAAATTATCATCGCGACAAACGTTTTGAAAGGGGCAAATAATCGATGATCGAAATTGAAAAACCAGATATTAGAACGATTGAAATCAGTGACGATGCTAAGTATGGTAAAATTGTCGTTGAGCCACTTGAACGTGGTTATGGAACAACCCTTGGAAATTCATTACGTAGAATTTTGTTATCTTCATTACCAGGATCAGCGATTACAAGTGTTCAAATTGAAGGCGTAGTTCATGAATTTGCTACAATAAAAGGTGTGGTTGAAGACGTTCCAACCATCATTTTGCATTTAAAAGAAGTAGCTTTCAATACACATACAGAAGAAGATAAGGTGATCGAATTAAATGTTGCAGGTCCTAAAACAGTAACAGCAGCAGATATTATTCATGATAATGAAATCGAAATCCTAAACCCTGACTTGTATATTTGTACCTTAGCAGAAGGTGCTCAATTGAATATGCAAATGAATGTGTCAAATGGTCGTGGATTTGTTCGAAGTGAACATAATAAGCGAGAAGATACACCAATTGGTGTATTGCCGATTGATTCGATCTACACTCCAATCAAAAAAGTAAACTATCAAGTTGAAAACACTCGGATTGGACAGCGAAATATTTATGATAAGCTTACATTGGATATATGGACCGATGGGTCAATAAGTCCAGAAAAAGCTCTAAGTTTAGCTGCAAAAATTTTAACTGAACATTTAAATATCTTTGTAGATTTGAATGATGAAGCACGTAATACTGAAATTATGGTAGAAAAAGAAGAAGCAGAAAAAGAAAAAGTTCTTGTCATGACGATAGAAGAACTTGATCTGTCTGTTCGATCTTATAATTGTCTAAAGCGTGCCGGAATAAATACAATTCAAGAGCTAACTAATAAATCCGAAGCTGAAATGATGAAGGTTCGTAACCTCGGCCGTAAGTCATTAGATGAAGTGAAAAATAAATTAGCTGGTTTAGAATTAAGCTTACGTGAAGAAGACTAGTAGAGAGTAAAGGAGGAAACTGAATGTCATATCGTAAATTAGGTCGTACGAGTTCACAACGTAAGGCTTTACTACGTGATTTAACGACAGATGTGATTATCAACGAGCGTATCGAAACAACTGAAGCCCGCGCTAAAGAAGTTCGTAAGACAGTTGATAAAATGATCACTCTGGGTAAAAAAGGTGATTTAGCTTCTCGTCGTCGTGCAGCAGCATTCTTACGCAATGAAATTGCAGATGCTCGTATCGAAGGTGATGAGGTAGTGGTTGAGACTGTATTAAATCGTGTGTTTGATACTTATGCTGAGCGTTACGCTGAACGTAATGGTGGATACACACGTATCCTTAAGAAAGGTCCTCGTCGTGGCGACGGTGCACCGATGGTTATCTTAGAGCTAGTTTAAGATAACGCTATTTCTTAAGTTGACTAATTCACTTTGATGATGGAGAGTGTTATGATTTCAAGAGATAATCGAGGAGTCTAGCTCTATAGCAACCAATATAATTGGTGGATTGGGATTAGCCGAATTTCTAATCTCAATCCTGCTATCATCTTCAAGTGTTTTTTTTATACATAAAACTTGTATTAATAGTTAAGGAAAGCAAACGACTTTAACTATTAATATAAGAATATCTTTTAAGGAGACAATAATGAAAGAAGAAATTATCCGAATCGATTCAGTTTCTTTTCAGTATCCTGGCGCCGAGAAAGACGCTATTAAGGATATCTCTTTAAGTATCAATAAAGGGGAATGGGTAGCGCTCATTGGTCCGAATGGATCGGGCAAGTCTACTCTTTCAAAGACGATTAATGGTCTTCTAGTGCCTTACGAAGGAGAAATATACGTTAAAGGCATGAAGTTACAAGAAGAGACTGTTTGGGATATTCGTCGATCAGTTGGTATGGTCTTTCAAAACCCTGATAACCAATTCGTCGGTGCGACTGTCGAAGATGACGTGGCCTTCGGTCTTGAAAATAACGGGGTTAATCGTGAAGAAATGAAAGTTCGCGTAAAAGAAGCTGTTCAACAAGTCCGAATGCTTGATTTCTTAAAAAAAGAGCCAGCAAGACTTTCAGGTGGGCAAAAACAAAGAATTGCCATTGCTGGAGTTGTTGCTTTACGTCCAGACATTATCATCATGGATGAATCAACGGCTATGTTGGATCCTTTAGGACGTAAAGAAGTGGTCGAAGTCGTTCGAGAAATCAAAGAAAAGTATGGATTGACGGTCATTTCCATTACTCATGATATTGATGAAGCCAGTCTAGCTGATCAAATCATCGTTTTAAAAGAAGGAAAAGTAATTTATAAAGATATTCCTGCTAACATTTTTTCTATGGGCACATCCCTAATTGAAATGGGTTTAGATCTTCCTTTTGCTGAGAAATTACGTTTGCAACTAAAAGAAAAGGGAATGGATGTCCCAGACTACTACTTAACAGAGGAGGAAATGGCAGAATGGCTATCTCAATCGTATTTGAACAAGTAGATTTCACTTATTCGCCAGGAACCCCCTTTGAAGTTCCTGTACTTAAAGGGATTGATTTAGAAATCCCACAAGGAAAAGTCACAGCTATTATAGGTCATACAGGATCAGGTAAATCTACCCTTATCCAACACCTAAACGTCTTATTAAAACCAACTAGGGGCAAATTGATTGTTGACGGTCGGGTGATCACATCCGAATCAAAAGATAAAAACCTTAAAGCACTAAGAAAAAAAATCGGTGTAGTTTTTCAATTTCCCGAAAGTCAACTCTTTGAAGAAACAGTGTTAAAAGATGTTATGTTCGGTCCACAAAATTTTGGTGTTTCTAAAGAAGAAGCCGAGCGAATTGCCCGTGATATGCTAAGTTTAGTGGGAATCGATGAAGAACTTTTTGAGCGGTCACCATTTGATTTAAGTGGAGGTCAAATGCGGAGAGTTGCTATCGCCGGTGTACTGGCATTGCAACCAGAAGTTTTAATTTTAGATGAGCCAACGGCTGGTCTGGATCCACTGGGACAAATCACCATGCTGGAAATGTTTATGCAATTGCAAAAGGACTATCATCTTTCTCTCGTATTAGTTACTCATCAGATGGATGATGTGGCCAAGTATGCCGATAATGTGGTGGTTTTGGAAAATGGCCAGATTGTTAAGCAAGGAACTCCTTCAGAAGTATTCTCTGATCCCGAATGGTTGAGAGAAAAGCAATTAGGTTTACCACAGACTTTAGCGTTTATTGATTTATTAGATGATAAAATTCCTGAAGATCTCATGAAAAAAATTAAGCAATCTCCTCTAACAGTAGAACAACTAGCAGAGATTCTAATTGACATTAATCATCAACAAAATGATTGGGAGGCTAGCGCTAATGAATGATAAGATATTAATCGGTCGCTATATTCAAATTGATTCATGGATTCATGCGCTCGATCCTCGCACTAAATTGATTGCTACTTTCTATTTTATTTTACTTGTTTTTTTTGCAAATAATGTAGTAGGATATGGAACTTTATTTCTAGTATTGTTAATAGGCATCAAATTGAGTCGGTTGAAGCTTAGTTTTTTCTTTAAGGGATTAAAGCCTATGCTATGGATTATTCTTTTTACGGTCATTTTTCAGATATTGTTTACAACAGGAGGACAGGTTTATTTTAATTGGGGACCCATTTCGATTACATCGCTAGGATTATTAGGCGGCTTTTATATCTTTATGCGTTTGTTCTTAATTATTATGATGTCAACCATTTTAACTTTAACAACTGCTCCGCTTGAGTTAACTGATGGTATTGAACATCTGTTGCGTCCTTTAACACATTTTGGATTTCCATCGCATGAAGTAGCCTTAATGTTGTCAATTGCCTTACGTTATGTACCGACACTTTTAGATGAGGCTCAAACTATAATGAATGCTCAACGTTCAAGAGGAGTGGATTTTGATGAAGGGTCTATGATGGAACGGATGAAAGCAATTGTTCCTATACTTGTTCCACTATTTGTTTCCGCTTTTAATCGAGCAGAGGAACTAGCTACGGCCATGGAATCACGTGGGTATCATGGTGCTGAGGGGCGAACAAAGTACCGTTACTTAGATTATGATCGCAACGACGTGATTGTTTTAATTGTCATGATTTTAATCACCGTAATCATTCTAACTATTCGGTTTTATATTTAATTTAAAACCACAATCTTATTGCACCCTAAACCTAGTGTTTAGGGATTTTTAATAGTTTAACAATATTAAAATCAAGCCCTTACAATTTAATAAAACACTCATTTATTTCTTATATTCACTATCAAATTTAAAAAAAATCTGTTAAAATGTATCCATATGAAAACGTTTGAGGAGGAATTTTATGAATAATCGATTGAAGGTGCTTAGTTCTTGTGGGCTTGCGTTAATGATGATGGCACAGGCTAATCAAGTTAATGCTGAAGAACAAGAAGTAAAAGTGGATCAAGTTCAGCTTCAAGAAAACAGTCATCAACAGACTACTAGGGAGTCGGATCAAAAAGTTACCACGAATTCAGTGGAGGAAAAACAGCAAGCGAAAGAATTTTCAAATGAAAAATTGAAAGCGATTCCTAAAAAAGAGATCATAGAGACAAGTGAAATAGTGGAGACATCAACTTCAATTGAAAAAACTGAGACTATTGAAAACACTGAGATAGTTGAAACAAGTGAAACGGTTGAAACAAGTGAAGCTGTTGAAACAACAGTCTTAGAAGAAACAGCAGAGCCAACTAAAACAACAGAAGCTAAAGATGATGAAGCAGTAGCCGAAGATAAAGTTAAGATAATTGTGCGCACCAATAACCTAGCAGCTATTGATCGAGCAGACTATCGTGACGAGACACTCTATCAGTTAGCTATTAAAGAAAGTGAAGAAGAAGTAAAGAAAACCATCAAAGAAATTACTGATCTTCTCGCTGGTCAAGGGCTTACTTTAGAAGGTGAACAAGAATATTCAGCTTCATTTACAGGTTTCTCAGCTGTAGCTAACCAAGCTACAATTGATCAACTTAAGTCGATGACTCAAGTCTTGTCTGTAAATGTATCGCAAAGTTACACACGCCCAGTAGCCGAAGCTAATATGATTAATTCTGGTCCTTTAATTGGAATGGATTTATTAGCTGATTACCAAACAGAATATAAGGGTGAAAACATTGTTGTGTCAGTTATTGATACAGGCTTTGATCCTTATCATCGTGATTTCATTTTAGCTGATGATATCGAAAAACGTTATGATGAAGCAGAAATGAATGAAATGATTCAAAAATTAGGATTACCAGGTAAATGGTACTCTAATAAAATTGCATATGGTTATAATTATGCTGACAATGTAGACACTTTACAGTCTAAAGATGAGCATGGAAACCACGTAGCTGGTACGATTGGAGCGAATGGTGACCCAGAAGAGGGTGGTATTCGTGGAATCGCGCCACATGTACAATTACTATTAATGAAAGCCTTCTCAGAAGATCAAGTAAACGCAACAGTTTATGAAGACATTTGGATGAAAGCGTTTGATGATTCGGTTAAATTAGGTGCTGATATCATTAATATGTCTCTAGGTATGTCAAGTGGCTTTAACATTATGGGTGATACTCCAATGGCAAAAGCCGTTCAAAACGCTCGCGATAAAGGAATTCTTCCAATGATTGCAGCAGGTAATGACCGTAACGCTACTTGGGGGACAGATTATACTCAACTAGGTAAAAATCCAGATAATAGCACGATGGGCTATCCAGCCAGTGTGGATCCTTCCATGTCGATTGCTTCATTCGATAACTTAAAAGAAATGAAACGCTATGTTCAAGTAAAAGCAGGAGAAGAAGTTAAATACTTCCCAGGCTCCTTTACCTATCCTGAAGGATTCAGTGAAGAATTACCACTTGTAGAATTTGGCAAAGGTAATGTAGAAGATTACGAACTGTATAAAGATACCAACAATGCAGAGGTCGATTTTACTGGGAAAATTGTTCTGGTCCAACGTGGGGATGCTTCATTTAATGAGAAATATCAGTTAGCTAGAGAACGCAATGCGGCAGGACTAATTATTTATGATAATTTAGAAAGCCCTTATACTATGGAAATGACAGGTTTAGAGAATTTAGATATTCCAATTATGTTTGTGACTAAGGAGTCTGGACAGAAGCTTAAGGAAATTGCTAGTTCTAATCAAGATGCCCTTTTCAAAATTTCTAAAGAACTACAAGCATTTGATGCTTTCACGGCAGGTAATCTCAGCGAGTTTTCTTCTTGGGGGCCTTCTACAGACTTACTATTAAAACCGGACATCGCCGGACCAGGTGGTTTCATTTATAGTTTAATGAGTGATGATCGTTATCAGAATATGTCGGGAACATCGATGGCAACACCTCACTTATCGGGCATGGCTGCTCTTGTAATGCAAAGACTTTATGATGAAGGTATTTTAGTCCGTAATGGGAAAGAAAAAGATCCATTACAGGATGACTTAGCAATGCTGATTTTAATGAATACAGCCGTTCCAAAGTTAAATACACTTGAAGAGGGTGCTTCTTATTACACTCCTATTCAACAAGGTGCAGGTCTTGCGAATATCAAAAAAGCCTTAGATAATCTTGTGACTGTTGTGGCAACTAATGAGACAGATACAAAAGAAGACGGAAAGCTTGAAATAAAAGAAGTTCAAGATCAATTTGTAGCTAATCTAAAACTGAAAAACTATGGTAAAGACGATCAGACCTATACTGTTTCTTATGTTTTATTAAAAGATAAGATTAATGAAGAAGGTCGCTATACAGAAACAACCGAAACGATTAAGGAAGAGAGTTTAGGTGAAATTACTGTTAAAGCTGGTCAAACAGCAACAATGGAACAAATCATTTCAACTATGGGTATCGATCAAAATCAATACGTCCAAGGATACTTCTTCTTCAAGCCAGTTGATTCTAAAGCCACTGAATTGTCATTGCCTTTCTTTGGTTTCAAGGGGGAATGGGATAAATTACCGATTATTGATGAAATGATTGATTTTGCCGACGCTAAAGATGTCAACTTCTTACCGATTGAATACGAGGATGGTAGTGTCGACAAAACAGCCTTTGTTCGTAAGCGTTTAGAACAGGGTTGGGATTACTTTAATGCATGGCGAGTTGAAGATGATAAGGTGATTTTTGTTAATAGTAATGAGAAAGATGGCTTTGAAAACAAAGTAACGCCGAAATTAGCTTTCTTACGTGACGCAGTCGATGTAACTTTCCACGTGGAAAATGCTGCTGGAGAAAAAATACGTGATCTTTCCATCATCAATCGTATGTTTAAAGTTGCTCGTTTATACCAAGATCAATATCGATTCTTACAAGATCCTTGGGGAACTGGCTGGGATTTCACCGATACATTTGGTGAGAAAGTAGATGAAGGTGAATATTATTATGTAATCGAAGCACAAATTGATGCGCCAGATGCTGAAAGACAGCGTTATGAGTATAAGTTTGTACTAGATAATAGTGATGCTATGTTAGAAGCCAAACGTGAACAAAACAAAGTAACTTTATCAGTAGAAGATAACTTATCTGGCATTTTTGCAGTAGAGGTTTATAGTGGCGATCAACCTGTATCTTGGCAAGAAGTTAATAAGAATGATAATCCACAATTACTAAAAGAAACATTTACAATTAATCTAGAAGAAGGTTTTGAAGATAAAGACTTAGATATTTGGGTATATGACAACGCTCGAAATATTAAACAATATCGCTTATTAGCTGATGGTACTTTAGAAGAAGTCGAAAGAGGATCTGATATTAAACCAGGAGAAGAACCAGAAGCAGAGGTAACTGAAGAGAACAAAGCTTATGGTGAGGCTCCGAGCAATCCAGAAGAATATATTGCAGAAAAAGGCTTAGATACAACCGACTTACCATCAATTGTTACTAATAGCCCTTGGTACTTCCAGCCATATGGTGAGTATCAAGAATTCATTGACCTTTCAGGTGAAATCTCAAATTATAATGAGCTTCATTATTTAGAGTATCGAGTGAGTGACGAAGACGGAAATATCATTATAGAAAATCACCCAGTCGCTTTTGAAGAAATAGAGGGTATGATCTACTTTAAGGAAGATATATCTACTGAGAAGTTAACCGAAAATAAAGTTTACAGTATTGAAATGATTGCTTATGTTAAGAGTCCTAACGATAAATTAGTTAAGCAGCAAGTGGCTCAAAGAATAAGACGAGATATTGAAGCGCCAAAACTTAAAGTTAACCAAGTCTTTGGTCCAGATAAGGATTTATTATACTTCGAGATCGACTTCAGTGATAACATGAACTATGTTGAATTATGGGCGGATAATGACATGATCGGTCGCGTAGATAAGACATTCGATTCACTATTAAATCCTATCCCAGTCGAAGGAAAAGTTTTATATACTATTCCTAAATCTAAGTTAGGAAAAGAGCTAACCTTTACTGTTTATGATGACTTTGGTAATGAAAGTGAAGCAACATCTATCCCAGTTCAATTAAGAGATTTAAAAGCTATTCCATTTAAAGTTGTGAAACGTTTTAATGCAGATTTAGCTGTGGGTGAAATGAACGTTGTCCAAGAAGGTCAAGAAGGAAAAGCTAATATCGATGAAGATGGTGAATTAGTTATTCTTATAGACGCGACTGATAAAGTTGTGGAATATGGTCCAGTAGAAATTGATTTTGAAACGGATAAAAAATCAGACTCTTATTTATTAGAAGGAATCGAATTAACTATTCAAGAAGGAGTTAAAGGGTTGTTGAATCCGTTAACCGGAGAAGTTATTCGTCCGGCTCAAACAGAGATCATTCTAATGGGTACTAAGGTAAATGATGAGCATTTAAGTCCGAAAGAACCATCCAGTCCAACTGATCCAACAAAACCAGAACAAGCAAAAGAAGACGAATTATCAGAAGAAATTAAAAACTTCAATGCTTACTTTGAAATGTTTAAATATAAGTTAAAGAATATCGAAGATTATCGTAAGCCTAAAGATTTTGATCTTAAGAAAGCTCAAGCTTTAGTGAATGAAATTGAGGCAAGTAACTTAAACGATTTAACAAAAGCTCAATTATTAGAATTGCAAAATCTTGTAATGGGATATTCTAAAGACTTGAAGCCTAAGGCTGGTTCAAGACCACAGCAAGGTGAAAGTTTTGATAAGAATCAAGGTGTAGGATCTGATGCTGAAGGCGCTAGCGTCTTACCAGCTACTGGAGAAACGAGTCAGCATGCTTATCCTATCGTAGCAACAATACTTTCCTTCTTAGGTTTAGGCAGCCTTGCGTATTCAAAGAAAAAATTAAAAGATTAATAACACATTACTTTTTTCTCTCTCATTCAAATTGAATGAGAGAGTTTTTTTGTTAGGCAACCATTAGCCTTTATAATGAAGAAAAGAATGTCTATAATTAAATGAGATGGAAAGGAGTGGGAGTTTGCCACGTTATGTAGCTAAAGTTCAATATGATGGAAGTCACTATCACGGTTATCAAATTCAAAAAAATGGTATATCTATTCAAGAGAAAATTGAAAATGCCTTGCTTCTTATTGCTAAAAAAAGCCCAGAAAACCCTATTAAAATTATAGGTTCCGGTCGAACAGATGCAGGGGTTCATGCCATGGGGCAAGTGATCCATTTTGATTTTCCTGCTTCGATTCCGGCTATCAATCTTTTGCGTGCTTTGAATTCTATTCTTGAAAAAGACATTCGTATTATTCAATGTAACCAGACGAAGATAGATTTTCATGCCCGCTACCATGCTATTGGAAAGTCCTATCGCTATCGCGTGGATACTCAAGCTTTCCCAGATCCTTTTAAACGAAATTTTACCACTCACCATGGTTATCCTTTTGAAATTGAGCGCATTCAAGAAGGTTTAGCTTATCTACAAGGAGAACACGATTTCACAAGTTTTTGCTCTACTAAAACAGATAAAGAGAATAAAGTGAGAAACTTATATGAAGTAAAGGCTAATCTAGACGTTCCTAATCAAGAGTTAGTTTTTGATTTTAAAGGGAACGGATTTTTATACAATATGATCCGTATTATTGTGGGAACTTCCCTTCAAATAGGTGACGGCCTTAAAGAACCTATCGAGATGCAACGACTTCTAGATATAAAAGATCGCAACCAGGCAGGTCCTACAGCGCCTCCACAAGGTTTATATTTAATGCATGTAGAATATGAGGAGGATCCTTTTGAGTAAGATAAAAAAAACAAGTGACTGGCAGGTTCGTCGAGTAGAATTAAAAGATATCGATAAGTTGCAAGCCATTTATGATCAAGCACGTCGATTTCAATTGGCTACTGGTAATCTCAATCAATGGATTGATGGCTATCCTGGCAGAGAGGTCATTCTAAATGATTATCGTTCAGCACATTCTTATATAGTAGAAGATAGGCTCGATCATGAAATATTAGCAGTGATGGCTTTGCTAGCAGGGGAAGACCCTACTTATAAAAACATTCAGGGACAGTGGCTGAATGATGAAGAGTATGTGACTATTCATCGACTAGCATCTTTACCATCAGCAAAAGGTAGTGGGCAAGCATTATTAGACTGGACCTTGGAACATTATTCGAATATCAGAATTGACACACATGAGGAAAATCAACCAATGAAACATATTTTAGCAAAGCTAGGATTTCAGTTTTGTGGCATTATTTTTTTAGAAAATGGCGATCCTAGAGATGCTTACCAATATTACAGAAAGAAGGAGAATCCATGTTAAAAGACTTTGATTTTGAAAAAATTGACCAACGCTTTGATAACTATAAAAGATCAGAGTTGGGTGAAAGGCTCGATCAATTACAACGAACAGTTAAAGGACTTGAAATTCCAGTTTTAATTTTAATTGATGGCTGGGAATCGGCAGGTAAAGGCTATGTGATCAACGATTTAACGCGTGAACTCGATCCACGTTATGTGAGAGTAGAAGTCTTTGACAAGGCCAATCAAATGGAAAAAGCGCATCCTTCTGTTTGGCGTTTTTGGCAAAAAATTCCCTCTAATCAAGAAATAGTTGTCTATGATCGTTCCTTTTACTATCAAGTCTTTAATCATGATCAAAAAAATGATGAAAAACTAGAGCAGCGTGTTCGTGAATTAACAGAACTAGATAGTACTTTGATAAATAACGGTATGATTGTTATTAAGTTTTTCATAAATATAACGGAAAAAACACAAAAAAAACGCATCAAGAAACTTGAAGAGACAGTTGAAGGAAAGCATTTGTTATCTGAGGTAGACTATGAACAAAATAAAAACTACCAAGACCACCAAGAATGGTTTGAAAAGATTCTTACCCAAACTAATAATAAACGATCACCTTGGCATATCGTTGCAGCTGAGGACAAAAAATATGCTTCTAAAATGGTCTTAGGGACGGTAATTGATGAAATTCATCGTGGTATAGAACGGATCGTTCAGTGCCGGACTAGGGATGAAGCGATTAAAAGAGATCGTGATCAGGTTTACGATGTTCTTGACCAATTTGACTTAAGTAAGAGTCTTTCAAAAGATGATTACCACAAGGAGTTAGCTAACTTACAAGAGCAAGCGGCTAAATTGGTTTACCAATGCTATGATCAGAAAATCCCCATTGTTTTAGCCTTTGAAGGAATGGATGCAGCTGGTAAAGGTGGGGCAATTAAGCGGTTGACCCGGCACATTGATCCTCGTTCTTATAAAATATTTGGAATTAACGCACCAGACCCTATAGAAGAAAAATTTCATTATTTATGGCGTTTTCAAAAAGAAATGCCCGAAGATGGTCAGATGGTTATTTTTGATCGTTCTTGGTATGGGCGGGTCTTAGTTGAGAGGGTAGAAAATTTCACCCCTGAAAGAGATTGGGAACGCGCTTATGAAGAAATTAATCAAATGGAAAGAACCTTGGCCGACCACGGCACGGCTGTCATGAAGTTTTTCTTATATATTGATAGTCAAGAACAATATGAAAGATTTGAAGATCGGGTAGAAGATCCAGCCAAAAACTATAAAATAACAGCTGAAGATTGGCGCAATCGTGAGAAAATGCCACAATATTTAGAGGCTATGAATGAAATGTTGGTTCGCACAGATACCGAATATGCTCCTTGGTATATCGTAGCCAGCAATGATAAACGCTATGCCCGTATTCAAGTCTTGAAATACTTCATTGAGCACTTAGAAAAAATAATAGCTAAATAAAAGCAACTCTGAAAGATACCTACCCTTTGACTGTTTATCCAGCAAAAGTGGTAGGTATCATCTATGAGTTGCTTTCGTTTTATTTTAAGTGTTTACGAAGCATATCGTGCTTAGCAACAGGTTGACTGACTTTCATAGTAACAATTTGCATAGCGTGAGGAGCCACTTTGATTTCAGCTCCTGTGTCATCCCACATTTGATCTAATGTTTCTTGATGACGGCGCATGCCAGGACCATAAAATTCAATGGTTTCACCAACTTTAAAGTTATTGCGTTGTTGAATAGTAGCGATGGTTGTATCAGGGTCATAATCTAAAACTTCCCCTATAAAGGAATACTCTGGTCGACGTCGACGCTTGCCAAACAATTGCTCTTTTTCACTTGGTGCGTCGTAATAAAAGCCAGTTGAAAGCTCGCGTTGAGCAATTTTCCATAATTCATCAGACCATTCTTTTTTTACTTCATAATTTTTAGGATCAGCAAAGAAGCTATCAATAGCCTTACGATAAACGTTAACAACGGTTGAGATATAATGGATGGATTTCATACGGCCTTCAATTTTCAGCGAATCAATCCCTGCCTCAATGATTTCAGGGATATGGTCTAACATCCCCATATCAACAGCTGACATCGAGAAAGGTTCTTTAATACCCGGTTCACCTGCCCCCACCATTACTTTTTGGTCCAACTCAGGCAGTTCGAATAAGCCATAGTGCCAACGACAAGATTGACAACAGCCGCCTCGATTAGCGTCACGATTAGCCATATGGTTGGAGAGAGTACAACGACCGGAATAAGATATACACATAGCACCATGAATAAAAGCTTCGATTTCTACATCCGTATTAGCACGGATTTCTTTAATTTCTGCCATAGAGACCTCACGTCCTAAAACGCAACGTGTCAGTCCGGCTTCCTGCCAAAAGTTCAAGGTTTCATAATTGACAGCTGATTGCTGGGTGGAAAGGTGAATGTCTAGTCCCGGAGCTTCACTGGCACATATTTGCATAAGAGTCGGATCAGACACAATGACCGCATCAATGCCAATATCCCTTACTTGCCGGAAAAAATCACCAGCACCTATCTCATCATTTTCATGAGTAACCATATTAGCAGCGACATATACCTTCGCATCTCTTGCATGGGCAAAAGCGACTCCCTCAGCCATATCCTCAAAAGAAAAATTACCGGCTCTTTTACGAAGTCCGTAATCATTACCGCCAATATATACTGCATCTGCTCCATAGTGAATCGCAGTTTTTAGTTTTTCGAGCGTTCCTGCGGGTGCTAATAATTCTGGTTTTTTAAAAGTTAAGTTTTCCATAAGCGCCTCCTATTGTACCTGGTCTGCTTCATATAAGAAGAAACCTGTACCCAATTCCCGATTTTTAGTGTGATATTGTTCAACCGCTACACGATGTAGTTTTAGTCCTTCTAAAGTCACTTGGTCTTGTTCAATTAATTCCTTCACACGTATAAAATGTCTTGCGACTTGTTTGAACGCTTCTTCGGGTGTAAATAATCCATCTAAATACCAATGCGTTTGTTGAACATTTGCTAAATCGGGTAAATATTCAATTAAATTTAAATCTTTATTGGCAAAGATATGTGTACCGTGTTGATCGGTGTAGATCGAATAATGGCTATCCTTTTTATTAGGCTCAGACAAGAAAAGATCACGATCGGTTAACTCCTCAACATCCTTATGAATATAGTTAAAGTAATTATTCAATAAGCGTCTTCGACTTTGATGAATACAAGTAGAGCCATAGACTTGATAAACAAGAGGAATTTGACTTTCAGCTAACATATCCTTTAATTCAACAAATGGCACTTCACTTGCGACAAAGGCTCTCTTTGCGCCATATTTGGCCCAAAAATTTACTTGACCGGATGAGGTCATTAAAACAGAAGCATTATAAATATATGGTAAGTAGAGGTCTTCATCTTTAAGAATTTGAATTAAGCCAGTATCGCCAACCATAATTTGGTCTGCACCGATTTCTTTGATCTTCTTTAGAAAAGATCGTGCTTGCTTAATTTGTTCATTATGCAAAATAGCATTCATGGCAATGATGACTTCTTTTTTGTATTGGTGGGCGTAATCGATAACCTCTTTCATTTCGTCAAAGGAGAAATAAGCCGGCAAGCGCAAACCAAATACTTCCTCACCAATAACAACTTGATCGATCCCAAGATCGATTAGTTTTTTGGCTTGTCCTATCGATTCAGCTGTTGCAATCAACTTGATCATTAGAACCCTTCTTTCTAATCGTTATTTTATTCATCTATCAATTATATACGAGTAAACAGAGATAATAAACAGCATTTTAATACATAGTAACTTTTTCACAAACTAAATAATATTGGAAACGGAATCAAAATTCATGTTATAATATCAGTGTCGCTAATTATTTATTTCCTATTTGAAATAGGAAAAGAAGGGTGGTGAACGAATGGCAAATTTAATTGAGACAGTTAACGAATTAGAGGCATTAAGTGCTGAAAAAGTTGCTGATTATCAAAAAAAATTGCAAGAAATGCAAGAAAACTTTGAAGATCAAAAACTCACATTTAAAAGGCAGGTTGATTCGGAATTCGCTCAATTTAAACAAACGACTAAAGAAAAATATAATCATCAATTTCTTGAGGTTGAAAATGACTTAAGAAATGAAAATCAATTGTCGGTTGTTCAAATTGAATCCGATATTGCTAACCGCCGTGAGGATTTGACGCAAAAAATTGCTGAAAAGGTGGTGAAAGAAATATGGCAATAGCTAAAATGGCTAAGGTTTTAGCAATTGTTGAGAAAGAAAATCGTGACGACTTGATGCAGGCATTTCAAAAAATGCAAAACATTCAAGTGAAGACAATTAACTCTGAATTGTTGGACCAAGAGCCAAAAATGGAATCAAAACAACTGACAGAATATCTCGATCAGTTAGAAAATGTCCGATCAGCAAAAAAATATTTAGAAAGTTATCTAACAGCTGAATCCTTTAAAGACAAGTATCTAACGCCATTACCAGAAATGAGTATGGCTGAAATTGAAGAAAGTCAAATGGATGAGCAAGCCAAGAAGATTACTGATAAAGTATGGGAAAAGAAAAAGATGCTAGAAGAAATTGATTCCCAAATTCAAATTTGCGAGAATGAAGCCGATTTTTATCATAAGTGGCGCAATCTAAAAGCACTTCCAGATTACGCTAAAGATTATCGCTATACACGCTTGTTATTAGGGACAATTCCTCAAACAGCGGATAATGAATATTACAATGCTTTGAAAGAAGACCGAATTGCACTGGAAGAGGTCTATCAGTCTAAAGAAGAAATTGGCCTGGCAGTTGCTTTTGATAAGGATGATGCCTTCGAAGTGAATCAATTTCTTAATCAAAACCGCTTCCAGATCTTAGATTATCGCTTCAAAGACCTTCCGGTTAAACTGCTAGAAGAATCCCATATAGAAGCGGAAAACTTAAGAAACAAAGCCAGAGATCTAAGAAAAGAATTGGGAAGTTTCAGACAAGAATATAACCAATTAAAAATCGCTGAAGAAGTTTTTTATGCCAAAGTAGAAAGACAAAAAGCAACAGAATTAGGATTAAACAAAGGGGAGTTGTTCGCTCTAGAAGGTTGGATTGAAGAGCAACAAGCTCAAGCAAGCTTAGAAGAAGTTATAAAAGCGCTAAATGGAGAAGTTTATTTAGACTATGTGACACCAACTGAAGAAGAAAGCGAAGAAGTACCCATTCAATTAAAAAATCACCCTTTGGTTGAACCTTTTGAAACAGTTACTTCAATGTATGGTCTACCTGGATATAAGGGGTTTGACCCGACATCCTCTTTAACGCCTTATTATTGGACATTCTTTGGAATGATGATTGCCGATTTAGGTTATGGAATTTTACTCTGGTTAGGAACCTTTATCCCATTAAAATTCTTTACGATCGATAAAGGGATGAAAAAAAACATACGTTTCTTCCATCTCTTATCATATGCTGTTTTGCTATGGGGCTTAATTTACGGGTCGTTTTTTGGTGAATCCTTGCCTTTCAAGTTGCTATCACCTACTGAAGACGTCATTCAGGTATTGGCCTTGTCGATTGGTTTAGGATTTATCCAAATCATTCATGGACTCATCCTAAACACACTCCTAAATTGGGAAAGTAATCGATTAGATGCAATTAAGGATGGACTATCATGGATTATCATGCTATTTGGCTTTTTAATTGCAGTCCTTGGACCAATGTTATTAAACATTGAAAGTCTACAACAATTAGGCCTATATTTAGCTGGGTTTGCAGCCATAACAATTTTGGTAGTAGCTATTATTAAAAGTAAAAATAAATTTGCCGGTTTCGGAGCCGGTTTATACGATTTGTATGGCATCTCTTCTTATTTAGGAGATTTAGTATCGTATAGTCGACTAATGGCCCTTGGTATAGCTGGAGGATCAATTGCCTTAGCCTTTAATATTTTGGTGGCATATTTACCTCCTGCAGCAAGATTTTCAGTGGGTATTCTATTAATCATTGCTTTACAGTTATTTAACTTTGGCTTAACGGTCTTAAGTGCTTATGTTCACTCTGCACGTTTAATCTTCGTTGAGTTCTTCGGTAAATTCTATGAAGCTGGGGGTCAAGCCTTTGCCCCATTAAAATACTTAGGCAAATACATTAATATTAAATAAATTTACTAGGAGGTAATATAATGGAATTTTTACAAGAGTATGGTGGTTATTTATTCGCCGTTTTAGGGATAGCAGTGGCAGTTATTTTCTCAGGTTTTGGTTCAGCTAATGGGGTTGGTACTGCAGGTACATCCGCTGCAGCTTTAACTAAAGATCAACCTGAAAAATTCGTTCAATCTTTAATCTTACAGTTACTACCAGGTACACAAGGCCTTTATGGATTTGCGATTGGCTTCTTAATTTTCTTACAGTTACAACAAGGCATGGAACTACAAACAGGACTTAATCTATTAATTGCTGCTATGCCTGTTGGTTTTGTAGGTTGGGTATCAGGTATTCACCAAGGTAAAGTAGCTGCAGCAGGTATGCAGATTTTGGCTAAACGTCCTGAAAAAGTTATTAATGCAATTATTTATTCAGTAATGGTTGAAACTTATGCAATTTTAGCATTCGTATTCTCATTCTTACTTGTTCAAGGATAGGAGGTCAAACTTGTGGGAAACATTGAAACTTTACAAAATAAAATCTTAGGGAAAGTTCAAGCCACAGGTGAAGCACAAGTTCAAGATCTTCAAAAAGAGTTGTCCCAAGCAATGGACGATTACAAAAATCGGATTAATAAACAATTTGAGCATGATAAAGAAAACTTTATTCGTAAGCAAGAGCAACAATTTGAAATTCGTAAGCAATCATTGGCTAATGAATTGCGCAACTCACAGCTTACTCATAAGCAAAAATTATTAGAAGAAATTATCCAAGACGTTCCTGAAGAAATAAACCATTCGATAGCTAATAATTTGGGTCAAATGATTCAAGCGGCAATGCAAAAGTTGGATTCAAATCAAGCTTTTGAACTAAGAATCGGTGAAAAATCACGTCAATTTATTTCTGATGATCAAGCGAATAAATTTCATGCAGATTATAATATGATGCAATGGGGCGAAAACGTTGCGGATAAATCTGGTTTTATTCTTACCCAAAAAGGGATGAATATGAATTATTTATTTGAAGATATTATTAATGAACTGAAGCCTCAACTGCTTATTGAACTTGAAAAACAACTGAAAGCATAAGGGGGGCTTATAATGAAAGAATTAGAGTATGCTGGTTTAAATACGACCCTGCGCCTCTATGAAGCTCAACTTCTCAGTCAATCAGACTATGAAACGTTATTACAAATGGACCATTCTGATGCTGTTTTAGACTACTTAGGTAAGACGGCTTATTCTATTCCGGAGGAAGTGCGTTTAAATCGTAGTTTTGAGCCAATCATTCAACAACGTTTGGTTTATGTATATGAAGAATTACTTGAGGCATCACCTGATAGGCGTATAATCGAAATCTTCTCATTAAGATATACTTATCATAATTTGAAGCTTTTAATTAAAGAAAAATATCTGGATGAAGATTTGTCTCATTTGTACATTCCGATTGGCAGTTTTTCAAAAGAGGAACTTGCTCAAGTTGTGTCTACAAAAGGACAAAATGAAGACCTTCATCCTGTATTAGAAGAAGCTGTCTATGACGCTATCACAGCAGTAGAAGACACAGGCGATACCCATTCGATTGATGTCATTTTGGATACAGCCTATCTAAGACATATCCGATCTCATGCCGATGCAATGAAGCATGAAGAACTCAGTCGATTTGTAAAAATGAAAATTGATTTTCAAAATTTATTAACTTTTGTCCGTGCTTTTAAACAAGGTCAAAGTACATCATTTATTTTCACCTCTTTATCAAGTCAAGGGGCAGTGAGTCGTGATGATATCATTGAAAATTGGCGAGAAAAAGATTTGAACGGTTTAGTTGAAACTTATCAAACAGCTGAATACATGATTAATTTAGACCCTGTTTGGGATCAATTGAATGATGAAAAGGTCAACCCAACTGAACTAAATGCTTTAATTCAAGGCGAGTTTAGTCGGATTTTAAGATCATTCTCATTTGATGCCTTCGGGCCGATGCCAGTACTTACTTATCTATATTTCTTGGAAAATGAGAGTGACAACGTACGTCTCATCTTAATTGGGAAAGAAAATAATTTAGACAATCAACTAATTAAAGAAAGGATGCGACCTATTCATGGCATATAAAATAGCAGTAATCGGTAACCGTGACGTCGTATTAGCCTTTAAACTATTAGGATTTGAAGTCTATCCAGCAAGTAGTGGCGAGGAAGCTAGAAAAATTCTACACGATTTAAAAGAAGAAAATATTGGTGTCGTATTATTGACAGAAAATCTAGCTCATGAAATACCCGATACGATTAGTCACTTTGACACTTTACCAACCCCTGCGGTTATTCTAATTCCAACTCATAAAGGATCTCTTGGAATAGGTAAAGCCAAAGTCAATGACAACGTTGAAAAAGCAATCGGACAGAACATATTATAAAAGGAGGAAAAAAATGACAACTGGAATTATTCAAGAAATTTCAGGACCTTTAGTGAAGGCTAAAGGAATGAAAGACTCCTCAATTCGTGAAATTGTTTTGGTTGGAGAAATGCAACTTACTGGCGAAATTATTGAAATGCACCAAGACGTTGCATCCATTCAAGTATACGAAGAGACCTCGATGTTGAAACCGGGCGAAATCGTAAGACCTACAGGACATCCTCTTTCAGTTGAATTAGGACCAGGTCTATTAACCAAGATGTTTGATGGGATTCAAAGACCATTAGAAGATTTCATGCAAAAAACAGAGAGTAATTTTTTAGTAAGAGGAAGTAACATTGATGTTTTAGATCGAGACAAGGTTTGGGAATTTGAAGCCCGTAAAGCAGTGGGTGACCATGTGGTAGCTGGCGATATTATTGGGGTCGTTCAAGAAACCAAAATTATTGAGCACCGCATTATGGTTCCTGTTGGCATTGAAGGAACAATTAAATCCATCGAATCTGGCTCTTTCAAAATTGAAGATACCGTTTGTGTGGTTGAAACAGAATCAGGCGAACATGAATTAAATATGGTTCAAAAATGGCCGGTTCGTTTGGGACGCCCTTATAAAGCTAAATCAACTCCCAAAGCACCACTAAAGACAGGACAACGTGTAATTGATACATTCTTCCCAATCACTAAGGGTGGGGTAGCTGCTGTTCCTGGACCTTTCGGGGCTGGAAAAACGGTCGTTCAGCACCAAATCGCTAAGTATGCTGATGTTGACGTAGTGGTTTACGTAGGATGTGGTGAACGTGGAAATGAGATGACGGACGTTATTAACGAGTTTCCAGAATTAATTGATCCTAAAACGGGCGAGTCTATCATGCAACGTACTATTTTAATTGCTAACACTTCCAATATGCCGGTGGCGGCTCGTGAAGCTTCAATCTATACAGGTATCACTATTGCGGAATACTTCCGTGATATGGGCTATTCAGTGGCCATCATGGCGGATTCTACTTCACGTTGGGCAGAAGCATTACGTGAAATGTCAGGACGTATGGAAGAGATGCCAGGGGATGAAGGTTATCCAGCTTATTTAGGTTCACGTATTGCAGAATACTATGAGCGTGCCGGCTTGGTCCAAGTATTGGGATCAGATGAGCGCGTTGGTTCAGTTTCTGCCATTGGAGCGGTTTCACCTCCAGGTGGGGATACTTCAGAACCCGTTACCCAAAATACTTTACGTATCGTAAAAGTATTCTGGAGTTTAGATTCTAAACTTTCACAACAACGTCACTTCCCAGCTATTAACTGGCTAGATTCTTATTCTCAATATTCAACCGATGTTCAAGCACATAATGATGAACACATTGACCCAAGTTGGGGTGAGAAAGTACGTCATTGCTTATCCCTTCTTCAAGAAGAATCAAGCTTGCAAGAAATTGTTCGTTTGGTTGGTTTAGATTCACTTTCTGAAAAAGATAAATTAACGCTTGCCATCGCAGGGATGATTCGTGAAGACTTCTTACAACAAAATGCTTTTGACGATGTTGATACGACAACCTCTGAAGAAAAACAATTGAAATTATTGAATTTAATTATTGATTTTGAAAATGAGGCAAGAGAAGCAATGAAACTGGGTGCTTACTATAATGAAATTATGGAAGGTACTCAAGAAGTTCGTGAGCAAATTGCTCGAGCTAAATTTATTCCAGAAGAAGAAATTCACCGCTTGGATGAGATTAATCAGCAAATTGCTACCTACATGAAACAAGTATTAGAACAAGGAGGTGGAGCAAATGCTTAAGGAATATACAAATATTTCTGACCTATATGGTCCTTTGATGATTGTAGATGGCGTCGAAGATATAGCCTATGACGAACTAGTTGAAATTGAGCTCCACGATGGTGAAATTCGTATGGGTCAGGTGTTAGAAGCTAAAGAGGGTAAAGCCGTTGTTCAAATCTATGGTGGTACTTCTTCAATGAAGCTATCCAATATTAAAGCGCGTTTTAAAGGCAAGCCCTTAGAATTTGCTTTATCCGAAGATATTGTGGGACGCATCTTTGACGGTATGGGTAATGTGATGGATGGCGGACCGCAAATCATTCCTGAAAAGTTTGCTGATATCAATGGTCAAGCGATTAACCCAATGGCGCGTGACTATCCGGATGAATTTATTCAAACAGGTATTTCAACCATCGACCATTTGAATACACTGGTTCGTGGACAAAAACTACCCGTTTTCTCTGGTTCTGGTTTGCCGCATAAAGAGTTAGCAGCCCAAATTGCACGTCAAGCAACTGTTTTAAATTCTGATGAAAATTTTGCAGTTGTCTTTGCAGCCATGGGAATTACTTATGATGAGGCTGAATACTTTATGGATTCTTTCCGTGAAACCGGAGCAATCGATCGTTCAGTAATGTTTGTTAACCTAGCTAATGACCCAGCAATTGAGCGGTTAGCGACTCCAAAAATCGCCTTAACTGCTGCCGAATACTTGGCTTTTGAAAAAGATATGCACGTTTTAGTTATCATGACAGACATGACGAACTATTGTGAGGCCTTACGTGAAGTGTCAGCAGCCCGTCGTGAGGTACCAGGCCGTCGTGGCTATCCAGGTTACTTATATACCAACCTATCTACACTCTATGAACGCGCAGGACGTTTAGTAGGATCTAAGGGATCGGTTACTCAAATCCCAATTCTTACCATGCCTGAAGATGATATTACTCATCCAATCCCTGACTTAACCGGTTATATTACTGAAGGACAAATCATCTTAGACCGTTCATTAGATAACCAAGGTATTAAGCCGCCTATTAATGTTCTTCCTTCCTTATCGCGTTTGAAGGATAAGGGAACCGGTGAAGGAAAAACACGTGAAGATCATGCACCGACAATGAACCAGCTATTTGCAGCTTATGCCAAAGGTAAAGAAGCAAAAGAATTAGCGATTGTATTGGGTGAGTCAGCCCTTTCAGATATCGATAAACAGTATGTTAAATTTACTGATGAATTCGAGAAACGCTATGTTAACCAAGGCTTTGATAAGAACCGTGACATCTTTGAGTCGCTTGATATTGCCTGGGACTTATTAAAGATTTTACCGAAGAGCGAATTGAAACGGATCAAGGATCCAATGATCGAGCAATACTTACCGAAAGGAGAGTAATGCACTATGGCAAACGTATTAGGGGTAAAGCCCACCCGGATGGAGCTGTCAGCTTTAAAGAGTACGCACGCACTGGCTAGTCGCGGGCATAAGTTACTTAAAGATAAGCAAGATGAATTGATGCGCCATTTTATTGATTTGATTCGTAAAAACAATGAACTAAGAGATCAAGTGGAAGCAGAACTTTCAAATGCCTTACAATCATTTGTATTAGCGAAGTCTTTAATGAGCGATCATTTTATTGAAGAGATAGCGGCCATTTCAGGTGAAAACATTGATCTTTCAATTGACCTTAAAAATATTATGAGTGTCAATGTTCCTAAAATGGATTTTAATTTAGATGATGATATTGATGATGAGCCTTTACGCTATGGTTATTTGAATTCCAATGCGGAATTAGATGAAGCTTTAGAAGGTTTAAGGTCCATTTTGCCCAAGTTATTAGATTTAGTCGAAATTGAAAAGACTTGTCAGCTTTTAGCCGATGAAATCGAAAAAACAAGAAGACGTGTTAACGCTCTTGAATATCGAATGATTCCGGATACCGAAGAGACAATCAACTATATTTCAATGAAGTTAGAAGAAAATGAGCGAGCAAGTATCACTCGTATGATGAAGGTTAAAGATCTATAATTAGTAGAAAGATTAATAAATTAGTCTTATGAAAAAATCCGAATAGTATGTAGAAAGATTGTCAAATAAATCAATGGATTTATTACTCACTCCACTGATGCTTCTCTAAACGTTTAATCTATAAGAGAGCATCAATAGTTGGATTGAATGTTCTTTCTATAACTATTCGGATTATTTTTATTTATGAAGAGCAATTCCTTTATTAATACCTTTTATTTGGTGGAATTATTTATTGTATTATGATCGTATCGTGTACAAAAATATAAATAATAAGATTGATATTTAAACGGATGTTAACAAACAATCTCCTATTCAACGGATAGGAGGCTATTTGTTAACATAGGAATATAGACCTTTAAATTTACGTGAATTAATTACACATTCACATTATGATAAACCTTTTGCACGTCTTCATCATCTTCTAATGCATCAATTAACTTCTCAAAAGTTTCCAAGTCTTCTGCGTTGAGGTCCACTTCAGTCTGGGCAATCATTTCAGTTTCAGCCACTGAAAAGTCAGTAATACCAATACTTTCCAGGCATTCTTTAATAGTGCCGTAATCACCAGGTTGACCATATACAACCACAGATCCTTCTTCAGTATAAACATCTTTGACATCGAGATCTGCTTCCAATAAAGCCATCGTAATGGTTTCTTCATCTTGGTTTTCCATCACAAAAACAGCCACATGATCAAACATATAAGAAACGGATCCAGCAACCCCCATATTTCCACCGTTCTTATTAAAGGCCATGCGAACATTGGCGGCAGTGCGGTTTACGTTGTTTGTTAAAGCATCCACGATAATCATTGAACCATTCGGGCCAAAACCTTCGTATCGCAATTCTTGGAAGGTCTCATCGGCCGAGCCTTTGGCCTTGTCAATGGCTTTGTTGATGACGTGAGATGGTACATTATAGGTTTTAGCACGATCGACAACAAATTTTAGTTTCTGGTTGGTCTCCGGATCTGGGTCTCCTGATTTGGCTGCTGCATAAATTTCAATGCCAAATTTTGCATAAATTCTTGAGGTTTGTTGATCGGTTTTCGCTTTTTTTTCGCGAATGTTCATCCATTTACGACCCATTTAATTCACTTCACTTTCATTATAGTCTGTTTGTATTATAGCGAAAAACAAGCTTCATTTATAGAATTTTTTTCAAAAATTTTTAGCTTGCAAGATTTCTGTCAAACTTTTGATAGCAAAAGAAAAAAAGCGACTGCTGAGTCGCTTAAAATTAATCTTTTGGATACATTTTATCTATTCGCGCTTGTAAATCTTTATCATTGACAAATTCCTCATAGCTGGTATTCATGCGATCAAAGGCCCCAGTTGGAGTAATTTCAATTACACGATTGACTGTTGTATTTAAGACTTCGTAGTCATGTGAGGCGATGAGAATAGCGGATTTAAATTTAATTAAACCATCGTTTAAAGCAGTAATGGATTCAAGGTCTAAGTGGTTGGTTGGTTGATCCATCACTAAAACGTTGGCTTTCGATAGCATCATTTTTGAAAGTAAACAGCGGACTTTCTCACCACCAGAAAGGACGTTGACAGGTTTTAAGACATCATCTCCTGTAAAGAGCATGCGTCCTAAGAAGGAGCGTAAGAAGGTATTGTCACTTTCTTCTTTAGAAGCATATTGTCTTAACCAATCGACAATTGACAACTCGACTCCATCAAATTCATCGCCCGAATTACGTGGCAGATAGGTTTGTGAAGTCGTAACACCCCATTCAAAGCTTCCCTTATCTGCTTCCAAGTTTCCCATCAAGATTTCAAAAAAGGCTGAAATGGCATTGTCATTGCGGGAGACAAAAGCCACCTTATCATCACGATTCAAAGTGAAAGTAACATTATCAAAGAGGGCTTCACCGTCAATTGATTTTGACAGTCCTTCTACGCTAAGTAAATCATTACCGATTTCACGTTCAGGTGAAAAGCCGACAAATGGATAGCGACGGCTGGAAGGTTGAATGTCATCCAGGGTAATTTTTTCTAAAAGTTTCTTTCTAGAGGTCGCTTGTTTTGATTTAGAAGCATTAGCAGAAAAGCGCGCAATAAAGTTTTGTAATTCTTTAATTTTTTCTTCTTTTTTAGCATTTTGATCCGCTTGCAATTTAGCGGCTAATTGACTGGATTGTAACCAAAAGTCATAGTTTCCCACATAAATTTTTATTTTACCGAAGTCGACATCCGCCATATGAGTACATACTGTGTTTAGGAAGTGACGGTCGTGAGAAACAACGATGACAGTGTTTGGGAAGTCCATGATGAAGTTACTTAGCCAATCAATAGCTTGAGCATCTAGACCGTTAGTTGGCTCGTCTAGGAGCAGATTGTCCGGTTTACCAAAAAGTGCTTGAGCCAGTAAAACTTTGATTTTATCAGCTTCGATAAGCTCACTCATCTTGGCTGTATGTTGTTCAGTAGGGATTCCTAAGCCTTGTAACATATTAGAAGCTTCTGATTCAGCTTCCCAACCACCCATTTCGGCAAACAAACCTTCTAATTCGCCAGCGCGCACCCCATCTTCATCAGAAAAATCAGCTTTCATATAGATGGCATCTTTTTCTTTCTTTACTTCATAAAGTTCCTTATAACCCATCATCACGGTTTCGATCACTTCATAGTCTTCGAATCCGTAGTGGTTTTGGTTAAGAACAGCTAATCTTTCATTAGGATCCATGGACACATTTCCCGTTGTAGGTGCAATGTCACCTGATAAAATTTTTAAAAAGGTTGACTTACCAGCACCATTGGCTCCGATCACACCATAACAGTTGCCAGGTGTAAAATTAATATTGACCTCATCAAATAATTTCCGGTCTGGGAATTGTAAACTAACATTCGATACATTGATCACAAACATAACCTCCATCTTAGATTCATAGACATACGCCTTCATTCTAGCATGATAAGGACTAAAAAGCATTAAGAAATATAGTTTATTGATAAACTTATTAGAAGATAAAAAACTCTGTCCATTTAGGGACAGAGTCAAAATTTTATAGACTGCGTAACCAAGCTAAGAAGCGTTTGATTATAGAAGGATCTTGCGGACTTGACAGTTTAGTCTGATTATCACGAGCGGGATTTAGTTTACTGAGTCGAATTTTGCGACTCTGTTTTTCTTTAGCTAAGCGCTCATCGAGATCTTTTTGACGTTGGCTGGCTCGCTCGATTAAAATTTCTTGCGAGTTGATTTTTTGGTCTTCAATGATAACTGGGCGGATATATTCGCCGTTTACTTGCAGTTCACGTGCTTTCATATTATCAGCTAATTGAAGCTCTAAATAGTCCACTATATCGGCCTCGATATCCTTATCTAAGATCGGGAATTCAATTTCGACACGCTTAATCATATTGCGCGTCATCATATCAGCTGAAGAGAGGAATAGGTGGTTATCACTATTATGGTTAAAGTAATACACACGGGAATGTTCCAAAAAGCGACCAACAATTGAACGTACACGAATATTATCAGATATTCCAGGAATGCCCGGTTTCAAACAGCAGATACCTCTAACAATTAGATCAATTGAAAGACCCGCTTGACTGGCTTCATAGAGCTTTTGGATGAGGGGAAGATCGGTTAAGGAATTCATTTTAGCAATGATACGACCATTACCGTATTGTTTTTGAAAAGCAATTTCCTCATCAATATAATCCATTAGAGAATCCCGAATGGCAAAAGGTGAAACATGTAAATGTTTATAATCTGGCAAGCTGCTATAACCACTTAAATAGTTGAAGAAATCAGTAGCATCATCCGTTAAACCAGGGTGCGTCGTAAATAAGCCCATATCGGTATAAATTTTTGCTGTTTTGTCATTGTAATTACCTGTTCCTAGATGAAGGTAAGGTTGGATTTTATTATCCTCCTTGCGAATGACCAGTGAAATTTTGGAATGGGTCTTTAGTTCACTAACACCATATAAAACGTGACAGCCTGCTTCTTCTAATTCTTTGGCCCAATAAACATTATTTTCTTCATCGAAACGTGCTTTTAGTTCCACCAACACGGTAACTTCTTTTCCGTTTTCGGCAGCGGTTTTTAAGGCTGAGATAATGGGAGAGTTTTTAGAAACTCTGTAAAGGGTCTGTTTAATGGCAATGGTTTGAGGATCTTGAGCAGCGTACGCTATTAAGTTAACTACCGGATCAAACGAATCATAAGGGTGGTGGAGGAAGATGTCATGGTCTTTGGCCTGGGTGAATAGGTCTTCTCCTAAATGTTTGGGATTCAGGTAGGGTATATGCTCCTCAAATAAGAATTGAGGGTTATTTTCACCAATTTCTTCTCTTAAGGCAAAAAGGAAAGTTAAATCGAGCGGCCCGTCAATTAAGTAAACAGCATTTTCTTCCAACTCAAAAACTTCTTGTAGATAAGTAAGGTTTTGTTCAGAAAAATTCATTAAGCGTGAGCGGTCAATTTCAAGCCGGACAGCCATTCCATTTTTTCTTTGTTTGACATAGTCTTCAATTAGAACTAACAAATCGGAAGCACCGTCTTCTGCAATTGAAAAATCTGCATTACGTGTAATTCGAAAAGGATAAGCAGCCACAACTTCATAGCCTTCAAAAATACGATCAAGGTGGTGGATGATAATGTCTTCCACTAAGACGATGGTATGGACTTGTCCTTCAATAATGAAATAACGTTCAATCAGCTGAGGAATAGGAAGAATCGCTCGATGCTCTTTGCCATCCTTTTCCAGCTTAACCATAATATTTAAAACTTTATTGACAAGGTGAGGGAAAGGCCGGTAGGCATCGATTCCTAAAGGAGAAAGAGTCGGTAAGAGTAAGGTCTTAAAGTAATAGTCTATTTCTGCTTGTTCAGATACGGATAATTCACCGATGGACTTCATTTGGTAGCCAGTATTTGGCAAGAGAGGCATTAATTCATGGTAGCGTTGGTATTGTTTAGCGACATTGCGTTGATTGCGCTGACTAATGTTTTCTAATAATTCTTCGGGTGTTTGGCAGGTTTTATTTTCAGAAACCTCCACACCAGCAAGGTATTGATCGTAAACTCCCGAAACTCTGACCATAAAGAATTCATCGAGATTTGAAGAGGCAATGGCTAAGAAATTTATTTGTTCCAGTAAAGGATTGGTCATATCATAAGCATTGTCAATACAACGTAAATTAAAGTCTAGCCAAGATAATTCGCGGTTAAAATAAAAGTCAGGATTATCAAATTGTCCGCGATTTTTTCTTGAGTTAGAAATGCGCTTATCCTTATTCACTGTTTTCTTTTTCTTTTTTTTGGTCTCAGTCATTTCATTTCTCCTCTCAGTTTTCTTTAAGCCTCTAAGTCAACATACTTTAGTTTTAAGCTTCCATCTAAGCTACGAGCAATATGTTTGGCGTGACGATCTGCTCGATATTGCTCGGCTACCACAGGGCCATTGTGATAAAGGGTTAGGATATAGTCTTTTTTCTTTTTTTCTAATTTAATATTTTTAATCGGAGAAGTTTTAGAATCGTTTAATGATTGGCTAAATTTTAAAATACCTCCTAAAGCTTGTAGTTCTTTTATATCTTCACTACTAAACCAATTGCTGAAAGACTGACAATATTGATTGAGTAAAGATTTATTACGATAACTGCTTAATAAAGCTAAGCGGACACGGTCGCGATGTGAAAAACCGGCCAAATCCATATTGGATAAAAGATAGAAAGTTGTCTGGGAATCAGCTTCTTTAGAGATGAATTGGCCACATCGGTAGAGATAACTTGCCATTTCTAATTCAACTTGCTGAGCATAGGAATAATCCATTTGTCCTAAATCAGTCAGTTGTTTATAAAGATCGATCGCTATTTTACTCCGAATTTCTGCAACCTTTGGATGCACTTTGAAATCACGACATACTTTGGCGACACTTCGAACGTGAATATGCTCAGGATTAATAGGCTGGTTAAAATGATCATTCAAGTAGTAAGTAATAACACCATCTCTCAGCCCTTGTCTAGAAATGAATAGGGTAGGCGCATTGACGATTTGAAAAAGCTCAATTAATGCTAAGTTAGCTGGAATAATGATGTCAGTTCGATCAGAACTTAAACCGTCAATATCTTGCATATCTTGGTAATTTGTTGACTGGAATAGGTCGAGTGTGGTGTTTAGATTTTTTTCAGAGAGTCGATAACCATGTAAGCCAGCAATGGGATAATTCTGTAGGCGTTGATGAACTTGAGCGATATTACGCGCAGAACCACCGACCGCAACGATCGGGTACTTAACCTTCTTTAGCCAATCCAGTGACTTAAAAGTTTTTTGTAAATAGCGTCTTGTCTTTTCAATGGCTGTTGAATCATTATGGTCTTTATCTTTAAAGAACTTTTCCTTCAAGCTGACTACGCCAAATGGAAAGGAATGGTATTGTTTAATCTCTTTGTTTTCTGACAAGGTTATTTCACAAGACCCTCCGCCCATATCGATAGTCACCATATTACGATTAGGTAAGGAGTGCGAAATAGCGTACTGGCCCAGCGAAGCCTCTTCTTTTTCTGATAAGATGCGAATTTCAATGCCAGTTTCTTCTAATACCCGCTGTATGATTTGCTCTTGGTTAGCTGATTGACGAATAGCTGCTGTAGCAAAGACAATTAACTCCTCAATTTTATGTGCTCGAGCGGCATAGTTAAAACTAGCTAGCGTTTCAGTTAGTTTCTGAATCCCTTTATCAGACATCATTACCTGGTCGTTTTCATCTTTATTCAAGTATTGAGATAAACGTGCAGGCGCTTTAAGGTTAGTAATTTCATGAACATCATAATATTGATCGATTGCATAAATCACCATACGAATAGTATTTGAACCGATATCAATTAAACCTACTTTATTGGAATACATATATTTCCACCCATCTATTGTGACTTAGTAACATCTTGGTCTTTATTTTTTATTTAAGACTTCTTCAATGGCAGCAGCAATCTCGGAAGAGTGAGAAACAACCTTTCCGTTAAGTTTGATCAATCCCACAGTGTATAAGTTAACATAGGCGAACTGTGATTCTGCAACTTCTTTGAGTGCTTCAATTTTTTGAGGGTTATCCGCGCCTTGTTGACGGGAGTCTGAAAACAGACCAATAATAGGAATGCCGGCTTGGTAGGCAATACCAATTTCACTGGCTACACCTGGATCAATGGTTTGTCCATCTAAGACGGCCAAAACGATATCACTTGCTAGCACTGCTTCCGTATCCAAACGAGCAATCATCTTTGAATCGGCATAGGCTTGCTTATCGTTAATTTCAGCTTGTTCTTGTGGTAAGAAAATATCTAAAGAAGGTATGGCTTGTCTTAATTCATTAGCAACTTTTTGGTTGAAGGCTAGTTCCATTTCATTAAAAAGGGGACTTGCAAAATATAATTTAGTCATGATTAAATCCTTTCTTTAAGTAAGTTTTTTAATTGCTGATACTTCTATTATAGTAAATTTTTTTAGTTTGGTGTATCAATTCTAGGAATTCCATGAAAATTAATTGATTCACAAAAAAGGAGTGGCTCAACTTGAGCCACTCCTCGAATGAGTTGTTAATTATTCAGCAAAAAATTTTAAGCGTAGAGCATTAAGTAAAACAGAGATAGAAGAAAAGCTCATAGCTAAGGCGGCTATCATTGGGTTAAGTAAGGGACCACCAAATAGATAGATAATGCCCATCGCAAAAGGAATGCCTATCACATTATAGAAGAAAGCCCAGAAAAGGTTCTGTTTGATATTGCGGATAGTCGCATGACTCAAATTAATAGCGGTCGGAATGGTGGTTAAATGGTTATTCATTAACACAATATCAGCAGATTCAATCGCAATGTCGGTCCCAGACCCGATCGCCATGCCGATATCAGCTTGTGCTAAAGCAGGGGCATCATTAATGCCATCACCGACCATAATCACTTTATTGCCGGTTGCTTGTACTTCCTTCACAATACGTGACTTATCTTCAGGCAAAACTTCGGCAAAGACTTTATCCACTCCTACTAATTGACCGATATGTTCTGCTGTGGCTTGATTATCACCTGTCACCATCATCACCTTAAGACCCATTGCTTTGAGAGTTTTTATTACTTCCATACTCGATTCTTTTATCGGATCTGAAATGGCTAATAAGCCTTGGAAATGGCGGTTAATTGCATAGAAAATAACAGTTTTGGCTTCATGACTCAGTTTATCTGCTAGTGAGAGAAAATCTTGAGGGATGGGTTGGCTTAATATTTCTTCCATTAAACGCTGGTTACCAATATCTATGTTTTCGCCATTAATTTCAGCAGTAATTCCCTTACCTGTAATTGATTGGATTTGCTTCAAAGCCTGATATTCTATGCCGAAACTTTCGGCATAATCGACAACTGCCTTGCCAAGAGGGTGTTCTGAGTTGGCTTCAACACTTGCTAACTTACTTAATAGAATAGCTTTATCTTTTTCATCAACAGGATAAAAATCAGTCACACTCGGTTGACCTTGGGTGATAGTCCCTGTCTTATCAAGCAAAATAGTATCTGCTTGGTGAGTAGTTTCTAGACTGGCACTACTTTTAATTAAGATCCCTTTTTGTGCAGCATTACCTGTTCCCACCATGATAGCTGTTGGAGTGGCTAAACCAAGCGCACAAGGGCAAGCGATAATTAAAACACTAATAAAAATCTGTAAACTGAAAGTTAAGGATTGATTCATTATAAAGAACCAGAATAAACCACTGATTAAGGCAATCACCATAACTGTTGGGACGAAATAAGACGCTACCACATCAGCAAATTTAGCAATTTGAGCTTTGGAAGATTGAGCTTCATTAACTAATTGAATAATTTGAGAAAGTGTAGTGTCTTGCCCTACTCGTTCTACCTCCAGGGTAAAGCCACCGGTTTTATTTAAACTAGCTCCAGTTACGCAGTCGCCTTTACTTTTATTAACCGGCATGGCTTCACCAGTTAACATCGATTCATCGACACTGGATTGACCCTCAAGAATGATTCCATCCATTGGAATGGTATCTCCAGGTCTAATTTGCAAATGATCTCCTGGTTGAATGCGTTCGGTTGGAACAATTTCAATGGAGCCATCCTCTTTAATTCTACGTGCCTCTTTAGGTGCTAAATCCATTAGGGTTTTAATCGCTGAAGAAGTTCGTCCTTTAGCAATGTCTTCTAAATACTTGCCGATTGTCATTAAAGAGACAATTACTGCAGCTGATTCAAAGTATAATTCAATCTCTTGACTATTTTGAAGAGGATTGATGAATAGAAAGAGCGTTACGACTAGACCTTGAACAAAAGCGGCTCCACTACCTATTGCGACTAAGCTGTCCATGTTGGGGTGGCCATTCAAAAGACTCTTGAATCCACGAATAAATAAATCTTTACCTAAATATAAAACAGCACTACTTAAAATCATCTGAATGAGGGCATGAACGCTTGGATGTTGCTTTATTGAAAGAGAATCCGGAATAGGAAGGCCAATCATTGGACCCATTGCTAAAAGAAAGAGTGGCAGAGTGAACAGGACCATACCCATAATTTTTTGCTTGGACTTTTTTAAATATTGCTGTTCTCGCTCTAAATCTTTTTGATATTGTTCTTCAGGAGAAATAATTAAACTGGCATTATAACCCGCTCTTTGCACCGCCTCAATCGCTTTATCTGGCTGGGCTTTATGATCCCACTCAACATTCAATGTTGAAGTAGCAAAATTGACTTGAGCAGACTGAACGTCCGACAGTTGATTGGCTGCTTTTTCAACTGTTTGCGCACAAGAAGCACAAGACATTCCCTCAATCCGAAAGTTTTGAATGAGCGCTTCATTAATCGAAGGTAATAGCTGATAGCCTGCCTTTTCTACTCGATCAGCCAGTGTCTCAAATGTGACCTTTTGTGGATCAAAATTGACTTTTACAGAGTGGTTCAGTAGATTTACTTCGGCTGTTTCAACACCCATTGTTTGATTAAGCGTTTTTTCGACTGTCATTGCACAAGAAGCGCAGGACATTCCATCAATAGTATAAGTGCTTGATTGCATTTTAGCCCTCCTTTAGGGATCGATTATTTGCTTAAATGATAGTGAGTATCTTTAAGCACATGATTAAAATCTTCCATAGCTAAAAAGTCTTGATGCTCAATAGTAAGCTCTTTAGTATCCACTTGGATATTTACTTTCTCAACTCCATCCATTGATAAAAGCAAATCTTGAATAGTTTGAGCGCAGTGGCTGCAAGACATACCTTGGACTTTAAAATCTTGTTTTTTCATGATAATTCCTCCATTAATTAATGAGACCATGAGTGACATTGACATTGACCGACTGGGCAATTACATTTTACTTGGCTTGGAGCCTGCTTGCCCTTATCCTGCAATTGTTTTATCAGCTGTTGACAATCAGCTTGTGATAAGATGACATCATTAATTATTTGATGAATAAAAGGAGCCTTATCTTTATTGCAAATGCGGTTCAGTAGCTTACTTATTTCTGCATGAACCGCCTCTTTTTCAGAAATATTTGCTTGATATTGATAGGGTTTATGTTCTCCTTCAAGAGTCAAATGTTCTTTTTGCAATAAGCGGTTAATTAAAGTTTTTATAGTAGCTTCTTTCCAATCAGAAAATTGACTAGCAGTATCGATAATTTGGCGTGAAGTAAGTGAATGATGGGCCCAGACTATCCGCATAATTTCCCATTCTGCATCAGTGATCGATGGGACTGAAAGACTTTCTTGCATAAGAAAACTCCTCTCTGATTACACATGTAACTTCACTTAAAGTTTACAACTGTAGACATCAAATTGCAAGTCATAACTTAGTCTTTCATTAAATTTACTAGTATAATAAAGAAAAATATCTGAAGGAGTAAATAAAATGAAAAAGTACTACAAATTATTGATTTTAGTAGTAGCAGTTACAATGAGTTTAGTAGCTTGTGAAAATTTTAATCAAAGCTCTTTTAAGTCAGAAAAAACCCCAGACCAAATTCTTAATGATTCCATCAATTTGGATAATCAACAGATGAGAATGACTAATGAAACTTATCAAGAAGAAGTAGCTGCTGACCAAGCCTATTTGATTCAAAAGGCAGACTTATATTTTGAGACCTTAAAATATGAGGAGGCCAAACAAGCTTTATTTGAAGTGATTGAAAAAAGCAAAGGCAGCATTCACTATCAAAATGAGTATTTGATAGATGGTGGACAATTTTCTGATAGTGAGCAAGAGTTGCGTGAGTTAATTTTGACTGCGCGTATTCCACAGGCGAACTTTAATCAAACAGTTGAGAAACTCCAAGACCTGCCGGATGTTTCTTTGCAATCGTCAAGTAGAGGGTCCCAAGATGTCACTCGCTCGGTCAATGATATTGACATCCGTTTACAAGCCGTAGAGGATCGTTTAGACCGGTTAAATGCCTTATTAGATCACGCAGAAAAAATTGAAGAAATTGTCCAAATTCAAACTGAAATTGAAAATGCTATTATTCAAAGAGATCAATATTTAGCCGAACAAGCTAACTTGGAAAATCAAATAGAACAAGCCACTATCAATATTACTTTGAGTGAGCGCTATGTTCTAGCAGAAGAACGCAATCAAAATTATTCCTTTATAGGTCGTATAGCTAATACTTTTAAAGAAGCTTTGATTTCTACCAAGTGGATGCTAGAAAATCTTGTTTTATTATTGGTAGCAGCTTTACCCTTCTTAATGATTTGTTTGGCAATCTATTTATTGTATCGCTTATTTTTTAAAAAGATTGCCGATAATTACCGTAAATACTATCCTCAAAATGAGAAAGAAAATCGAATGTTAAATCGTGCTAAACATGAACAGAATATCAAACAGAATTTCCATCCAAGTGAAACAGATGAAAAGTAAATGAATCAGATTATATACCTTATCCCAAAGACTAGATACAATTTTAAATAAAAATATTGAGAACAATTTTATAAAAGTGTATCATTAAGAGTGACAGTGAATATTAAGGAGTGATCGAGCAATGTTTCAACAGTTACAAGAAAAGATAAAAGGAAAAGGCATCAAAATAGTGTTTCCTGAGGGGACTGACCCACGTGTTTTAGGAGCAGCAGTACGCTTGCATGCCGAAGATATTGTGGAACCGATTGTTTTGGGTAATAAGGTAGAAATTAAACAACTAGCCAATGAAAAAAATTGGGTGATTGAAGGGATTACTCTCCATGACCCTGAAGAATATCAAGCAATGGATCAATTGATTGAAGCTTTTGTTGAAAGACGTAAGGGTAAGAATACTAGAGAAGAAGCTATTGAACGCCTAAAAGATCCTGTATACTTTGGAACCATGTTGGTTTATACCAATCAAGCGGATGGAATGGTATGTGGAGCCGTTTACTCAACAGGAGATACAGTAAGGCCTGCTTTACAAATTATCAAAACACGACCAGGCGTAAAATTAATTTCAGGAGCCTTTATCATGGTTCCACCTCATACCAATGGTCAAAAATTAGTGTTTGCAGATTGCGCTATTAATATTAATCCTGATGCACAATCTTTAGCTGAAATTGCGGTAGAAAGTGCTAAAACAGCTGAAATCTTTGGTATTGATCCTAAAGTGGCGATGTTAAGTTTTTCTTCTTATGGATCAGCCAAATCACCAGAAGTAGATAAAGTGGCAGAAGCGACTAAAATTGCGAAGCAATTAGCACCCGAATTGACCATTGATGGTGAAATGCAATTTGATGCGGCTATTGTTCCTGAGGTGGCTGCACAAAAGGTTCCTGGGTCTATTCTTGATGGACAAGCGACTGTCTTTGTTTTCCCAGAAATTCAATCTGGAAATATTGGCTATAAGATTGCGCAACGCTTAGGTAATTTCCAAGCTGTTGGACCAATTTTACAAGGACTGAATAAACCCGTTTCAGACCTTTCAAGAGGGTGTGTAGAAGAAGATGTGTTTAAAGTAGCGATTATCACAGCCAACCAGGCTCTAAATAACTAACCTAAATAAATTATAAACCAAGCTCCTCAAGCAGATTTTTGATTGAGGAGCTTTTCCCATGCAAATCTAATGAGAATCATTTTCACATTTGTGAAGAACATGTTACAATGGATTTTGTGAAAAATTACTTATTGGAGGAAATCAATGAAAAAAAGTTTAATGAAGCGACTCTTATTGTTGTCAACCCTTGCCTTAAATAGTTTCACGCCACTTGCAGTGAATGTAAACGCTATGGAATCAGATGTAGAAAGCTTAAATTCCAGCTTGCAATCTATTCAAGTAAAATCAAATCCAGAGATAGAATCTGACAATGCTGTGATTCCTGGTGAAAGTGAAGAAGAACCACAAGAAACACCTGCTAGAATGGAAGTTGATTCACAAGGTGAAGGCGAAACACCTTCACAAACTCCCTTAACTATTGAAGAATATAAAAAGTTGGACGCCACAACACTTGCTGAAATGGTCAGAAGTGGAAGAACAACAAGTAAAGAATTAATTGAATTTGCTTTTCAAGTAATCGAAGAAACAAATCCTGATTTAAATAACGTTATTTCAACACGCAAAGAAGCTGCTTTAGCTGAAGCTGAAGCGATGGAAGATACTGGTCAGCCTTTTTATGGTGTGCCGATGTTAGTGAAGGGTCTAGGTCACTCTGTGGAAGAGGGTAGCAATACACTCGGCTTCAAGTTTTTGGAAGATCAAACATCTTCTAGAGATGGTCGCCAAGTAAAAGCTTTTAAAGAAGCAGGCTTTATTGTAATCGGTCAAACTTCTTATCCGCAAATGGGTTGGATCAATGTAACTAATTCTGAATTGTATGGTGACACACATAATCCTTGGAATTTAGCCCATAATCCGGGAGGATCTTCAGGGGGATCTTCAGCAGCTGTCGCAATTGGGCAAGTACCAGTCGCAAGTTCCAGTGATGCCGGTGGTTCTACTAGAATTCCAGCTTCTTGGTCTGGTTTAATTGGTTTACATCCATCGAGAGGAATTTTAACATGGGATAGCAGCTCAATAAACAATCAAACCACCCACTTTGCAGAGACTAAATCAATGCAAGATACAATTACACTTTTTGAGACCTTATTAAACGAAAAGACGCGTGAACATGTACTGCAAGGAAGCTTTGACAAGACCACTCCCATAGCCTACACAACCATGACTCCTGCTGGAACGCCGATATCAGAAGATGCTATTCAAGCAGTTCGAGAGGTAGCCAATTTCTTAAAAGGTGAAGGTTATTTAGTCGAGGAAGTAGCTTATCCAGTAGATGGAAAAAAATTAATGGAGCAATACTACATTCTTGCTTCTTCGGCTGCTGGCTCTTTGGACTACATAGCAAAGAGACCACTTGGTCGACCAATTCAAAGAGAAGATGTGGAATTGCTAACTTGGGCTTTATACCAAACATCAAAGGATTTAACTAAAGAAGATGTAGCTGGAGCTTGGGACTATATCCATCAAGTGACAGAAGATATGAACGCTTTCTATTCAAAATATCCATTTTTATTAACAGCTACTAATGCTTACCCAGCTCCAAAGGCTGATTATAATCATATTAGTCCAGAGCTGGCTGAAGTAATGGAAGACATGTCTGGTTTGAGTAAAGTTGAAAAATTACAAGTAATTTATGATCAATGGTTACCAGCGTGGACTTTGACTCCTTACACTCAATTGGCTAATCTAACTGGTACACCTGCACTGAGCTTACCAACATATTTGACAGATAAAGGACTGCCGATGGGTGTAATGTTCAACACATTTGCTAAAAACGACCGCAGTTTACTACAAATTGGGAAACTGTTAGAAGAAAGCAATCGCTTTATTACCTACTATAATCGTCCGAGTGATGATAAGGAATCAAATCCAGATGTGGAGCCAGATACAGACAACATCTTAAATCCATTTCCGGGAGCGGATGAAACAGTAGGAAATGGGGCAGATACTCAAATTGAGGACTTGGATGACCAAAGCAATATTGAAGAACAGGCTGAAGACAATCATTTATCCAATAGCCCTTCTTCACAACCAGTCGTAAAGGATCATCAAGTTCAAGCCACTGATTCAGCGAAGGATACACTTCCAAACACTGGGGAAAGTGATCAGCTGGTCATGTACAGTATAAGCCTTACTTTATTCGGCATCGCCGGTTACTTCGTTCGTAAAAAATAAGGCAATTTAAAACCACTCTTCCAGAAGAGTGGTTTTCTTACATTTATAGCATTTAATAGCTTTTTTGATTATTCTGCTGGAATAATTGTAACAGGAATATCATCGATAGTACCATAATACCATTCGATTTCATCACCGTCTTCTAATTTTTGAGAAACAACACCCAGCTCGGCAAATTGCTTGTTAATTAAATACACCCAAGTGTTTGGAGCGTAGTCATTCTCTACACCATCAATAATATCAACAACACCTTCATCTTCATTGAAGTTGAATTCTAACTCTTCAATCGCAGACATAGCCTCTAGAACACTCACACCACCGATATTATTTACTTCATATTCAAGAGGGGCTCCCGATTCTTGGTTAATAATGATTGTTGCAGTACCTTCTAGTCCCTCAGCATCATTAGCAGCTGTTTCAACAGTAGTTTCTTCCATTGTGGTTTCTTCAGCAGCCATGGTAGTATCTGTTTTTTCTTCTTCATTAGTAGTAACCTCTTCGGTAGGGGCATTTTCTACCTTTGCTTTATCATTTCCAGGCAACATATCGCAAGCGCCTAAAAAAACGGTTAAGATAAGTGCTGTGGATATTTGTAGTATTTTTTTCATCAACTGACCTCCTCGTTTTCTATTACTATAAAATTAGCAATAATCACCTCTAAAGTCAAATAATTCGATGTTTGCCGGAATCTTCGTTATACTTAATCTATCAGCAAGTGAATGGGGAAAAAAGATGATAAACTTTACAAGTCATAACTTAGAGGATACAAAAAGCCTGGCTAAAATATTAGCTAAAGTCATTCAACCAGGAAGTCTTATTTTGCTTTCAGGTCCATTGGGATCGGGGAAAACAGCTTTTACTCAGGCTTTTGGGCGTTCTTTAGGAATTGATAGAGCCATTAAAAGTCCGACTTATACCATAGTTAAAGAATATGAACTTCAGCAAGTAGCTGAGCGAGTGGTCCATATTGATGCATATCGCTTAGAAGAAGGTGGAGCGGATACTGTTGATTTTGATTTGTTTTTCGATCAACAGTCTATTTGTCTGGTTGAATGGCCACAATTTATTACAGATTATTTACCGAAAAGTCATATAGAGATAGCTTTCAAATTATTGGATCAAAACCAACGTCAAATAGAAATAAGTTTATCGCCACAAGCAGATAATAAGCATCAAATCATCTTTCAAAAGTTTAGAGATCATATAGAAAGGGGCGATTAAACAATGTCTTATCGAGAAAATCCAGACCAAGAAAAACAAGTCGAAATGGTCGAAGAAGAGATTCAACTGTCAATTCGTCAAGCCCAAGTCAAAGATGCTCGCGCCATTTTAGGATTAATGAGACATATCGGTAAAGATACCAATTATCTTACAACCGGACCTGAAGGATTATCTCTGGATGTTCAGCAAGAAAAAGAATTGATTCGAAACTACCTGTTGGCTAAAAAATCATTATTATTAATTATTGAAGTTGACGATCAAGTTATTGGAATCGGTAATTTAGCTAATTTCTCAAGTCACAAGCAAGACCATATCGCTGAAATAGGAGTATCGATTGTGAAAGAATATTGGGGCTATGGAATTGGCAAAATGATTGTGCAAGAATTAATTGATTTTGCCAAAAAAGTTGATTTAAAAATTTTAACTTTAGAAGTGGTCACTGAAAATCAACGGGCTGTCCGACTTTATAAATCGTTTGGATTTGATATCAAAGGAACTTTAAGTCAGCGTTTAAGACATGGTCATTTTTATTACGATGTCTATACTATGGAAAAAAATCTTGCGTAAATCGCTTACATAAAAGGATGCCACTTTACAAGTGACATCCTTTTAACTAGAATGGAATGACGATTATACTGAAGGGGAAAATAAAATGAATTTACTAGAAAAATTTCCTAACATCAAAATATTAAAAGATGAGCCTCTATCAAAATATACTTATACAAAAACAGGTGGTAAGGCAGATTATTTGGTCTTTCCTCATGATCGCTTTCAAGTGGAAACCATTGTGAACTATGTAAAAAATCAGCCGTTAGATTTAACGGTTTTAGGTAATGCTTCCAACTTAATAGTAAAAGATGGTGGCATTCGTGGCGTTGTCATCATGATGACTGAGATGAAGTCGATGCGACGCATCGATTCTAACATCCTTGAAGCGGAATCAGGGGCGTCATTGATTAAACTAACTCACTTAGCGCTCGAACATTCACTTACAGGCCTGGAGTTTGCTTGTGGTATACCAGGCTCGATCGGTGGGGCTGTTTATATGAATGCGGGGGCCTATGGCGGAGAAGTCAAAGATGTCATTGATGAAGTCGATGTAATCAGTCGTGATGGCTTAATTAAAACCTTTAAAAATCCAGACTGTCATTTTTCTTATCGCCATTCTGTTTTTCAAGAGCAAAATGATTTGATTTTATCTGTTCGTTTTAAATTGCAAGCTGGTGACTTTGCACATATAGAAGAAGAAATGGATCATCTAACACATTTACGCCAATCCAAGCAGCCTTTAGAATATCCTTCATGTGGATCTGTTTTCAAGAGACCTGAAGGTTATTATACAGGGAAGTTAATCCAAGATGCTGGTCTACAGGGCTATCGTATCGGTGGAGCTGAAGTGTCTAAGAAGCATGCAGGCTTTATTGTCAATGTGGATAATGCAACGGCAACAAACTATACTGACTTAATTGCTTTTATCCAAGCAACTATTTGGGAAAAGAACCAAGTACATCTAGAAACAGAAGTCCGTATTATTGGTGAGGATGTCGAATAATTTATTTATAGATTAGGAGTCACATGTGTACATGTGGCTTTTTTAATGTTTACAGATAGATTACTGAATATTAATGTTTGTCGATTTTTATTTTAAAATCTAACTTACAAAGCGTGAGTATAACATGATATAATCGGGCGGAAGGTTTCCTTCAAAAAATACAAAAGAGGGTGTCAAGCATGAGTGAAGCATTACTAAGTGTCGAGTTAAAGAACGTTTCAAAGCACTTTGATGATCAAATGGTATTAAAAAATATTAATATGGAGTTGGAACAAGGACAGTTTTATACTTTGCTTGGACCATCAGGATGCGGTAAAACAACAATTTTAAGAATTATCGCAGGCTTTACTCAAGCAAGTGAAGGGACAGTATCGATTGAAGGAAATGAAGTAACCAACATTCCTGCTAATAAACGTAAAGTTAATACCGTTTTTCAAGATTATGCACTTTTTCCACATATGAATGTTTTTGATAATATTGCCTTTGGTTTATCTGTCAAAAATGTTGACAAACAAATCATTAAAAACAAAGTTCAAGCTGCGCTTAAGCAGGTGCGGTTAGATGGGTATGAAGAACGAAATATTAATGAAATGTCAGGTGGTCAAAAACAAAGGGTAGCGATTGCACGCGCACTGGTCAATGAGCCGGACGTTCTACTTTTAGATGAGCCCTTATCAGCTTTAGACTTAAAATTAAGAACCGATATGCAGTATGAATTACGTGAATTACAACAGCGTCTAGGGATTACTTTCGTTTTTGTCACACATGATCAAGAAGAAGCTTTAGCTATGTCTGATTGGATTTTTGTTATGGATAGAGGAGAAATTGTGCAATCGGGTACGCCTTCAGATATTTATGATGAGCCGATTAATCGATACGTTGCTGACTTTATTGGAGAATCAAATATTATTGATGCAACCATGATGGCTGATTACCGGGTTAAATTTGTCGGTCATGAATTCGATTGTGAGGATGCAGGGATTCCTAAAGGCGAAGCAGTAGAGGTTGTGATTCGACCAGAAGATGTAAAAATCACTGCTCCTAATCAGGGTCAGATTAACGCAACAGTTGATACTATGCTCTTTAGAGGGATGTTCAATGAAATTATTGCCTATGATGATGAGCAAAACGAATGGATGATTCACACAACAGAGAAGGTTGATATTGGACAAAAAATCGGTTTGCAAATTGGTCCGGATGAAATTCATGTTATGAGATTTAATGAAACAGAGGAGGAATTTGACGCTCGTTTAGAGCAATATGAGGAGGGGGAAAATGAAGAAGACTAATATTCATTTGTTGGCTATCCCCTATTATTTATGGCTAGCCATCTTTGTGATTACTCCCTTACTAGTGCTTTTTCAACGGTCATTTATAGGCATTGATGGACAATTTACCCTAGCTAACTACCAGCATTTTTTCACTTCAATGGAATATATCCGAATGACTCTGTCTTCCTTTTGGTATGCCTTTCTTGTAACTTTATTCACTTTTTTATTAGCCTACCCACTAGCTTATATTCTTTCTAAAAGCAAAAATAAAGACTTGTGGTTGATGCTGATTATTTTACCAACATGGATTAATTTATTGCTTAAAACCTATGCCTTCATAGGCATCTTAGGTAATTCGGGTCCTTTAAATAATTTCTTTGAAGCGCTTGGTTTCGGTAGACAACAGTTGCTGTTTACTGATGTTTCCTTCCTTCTAGTAGCAGCTTATATTGAGTTGCCTTTTATGTTCTTGCCGATTTTCAACTCAATCAATGAGATTCAACCCAGTCTATTAGAAGCGGCCTATGACTTGGGAGCATCTAAGATGACCATCATTCGGCGTGTGATTTTTCCTTTATCACTGAGAGGAGTGCGCTCGGGTGTCCAAGCGGTCTTCATTCCTTCTCTTTCTCTTTTCATGCTTACCCGCTTAATTGGAGGAAACCGTGTAATCACTTTAGGTACGGCTGTTGAGCAGCATTTCTTAGTTACCCAGGATTGGGGGATGGGATCAACCATCGGTGTAGTTTTAATGTTGATTATGTTCATCATTCTATTTACTACTAGGGATCGTTCTAAGGCAGGAGGTGGTCAAGATGCATAAAACTAAAAAAAGAATGGGTTCTACCCTTTATATTGCGTTTGTCTTTTTATTAATGTACGCACCTTTGATTTATTTAATGTTTTATTCCTTTAATGCTGGTGGAGACATGACTAACTTTTCTGGTTTTACGCTAGAGCATTATCAAACCCTTTTTGAAGATAAACGTCTGATGACCTTCATCTTAAACACCTTTATTATCGCTCTTTTATCCGCTTTAATTGCAACCATCATTGGCACTCTAGGAGCGATAGCTATTTATTACTATCGTTCTAATCGTAGTCGTCAAGCTATTCTTAATCTAAATTCAGTCTTAATGGTTACACCCGATGTCATGATGGGAGCTAGCTTTCTCTTGATGTTTTCATTCTTATTAAAGTTTGAATTTGGCTTCACCACTGTTTTGTTATCACATATTGCATTTAATGTGCCGATAGTGGTTTTAATGGTCTTGCCAAGACTTTATGAAATGAATCCAGCCATGATTACGGCGGCTCAAGACTTGGGAGCCAACCAGAATCAGATTCTATCAAGAATTATTTTACCTTCCATTAAAAGTGGTGTTTTAGCCGGTTACTTCATGGCTTTCACCTATTCCTTAGATGATTTTGCTGTTACTTTCTTTATAACTGGGAATGGTTTCTCAACGTTATCAGTTGAGGTATATTCACGTGCTAGAACAGGGGTAAGCTTGGAAATTAATGCGCTCTCTACTTTAATGTTCTTGTTAGCTTTACTTTTAGTCTTTGGCTATTACACGCTCAGGGTCGGAGAACAGCGAAAAGCAGCACTTAAAATGCGTCAAGCTAGAGGAGGTTAGTAATGAAAGCATTAGTAAAAGTAATGATTGCCATTCTACTTGCAGTGGCTTTGATGTTTGTTGGGCGTTACTACCTACAATCTAGTCAAGGATTAACGGGTGAGAGTAATATTGTCAATTTTTATAATTGGGGCGATTATATTGATCCTGATTTAATCGATGAGTTTGAAGAAGAAACGGGTTATGTGGTAGTTTATGAAACCTTTGATTCTAATGAGGCCATGCTCACAAAAATTCAACAAGCTGGTACCAATTATGATTTAATTGGGCCGAGTGAATACATGGTAGAAACAATGATGGAAATGGATTTATTAGAAAAAATTGATCATAAACGCTTACCTAATCTCAAACATATTGATGAAGAATTTATGGACCAGCCTTTTGATCGAGGCAATCAATATTCAGTGCCATATTTTTGGGGTACTTTAGGTATTCTTTATGATAGCAGTCAAATTGCGGAAGACGAAATTACCAGTTGGAATGACCTTTGGCGAGAAGAATATCGTAATAAGATTATGATAATTGATGGCGCCCGTGAAGTGATTGGGATTGGTCTGCAATCAGAAGGGCATTCACTTAATGAAACAGATAGTGAACTTATTGCTAAGGCCACTCAAAAGATGAAACAATTAATGCCTAATATCCTGGCTTTACTTGCAGATGAAATTAAAATGTATGCGACAATCGGAGAAGCCCCAATAGCCGTTACTTATTCAGGCGAAGCTGCCATGGCTATGTATGACAATGAAAATTTAGCCTATATGGTTCCGAAAGAAGGGTCTAACATTTGGTTTGATACCTTGGCCATTCCTAAAGGTGCAAAAAATCTCGAAGGTGCACACGCTTTAATGGATTTCTTGATGCGCCCAGATATAGCAGCTAGAAATGCTGAATATATTGGATACGCTACCCCTAATAAGGATGCCATTGATTTAATGGATCCAGAAGTAATTGCCGATCCGGCCTTTTATCCTCCGCAAGAAATTATTGATCATTTAGAAATTTATCGTAACCTTGGTCAAGAAAAATTGATCGAATATAATGATGAATATTTACGTATTAAATTAGAACCGCGCTAATTCTTTATTGAGAGTATAAATTTACATAAACTTAACAGTAAATAGGCTACAAAATTCATAATCAACGGTTAAACTTATTAAGGATTTATGATTGGAAGGGAGAGATCGTTTTGCAACTTGTTAATAAGCGGTTAACTATTAAAGATTATGAAGACCCATCAGCTTCTTTTATCATTGAACGCTTAGAGCTTCCAGCTACTATTAGTTATTTAGTGTTTGAATTCAATATCTATCTGGGGGATTATGCGATTGACTCATTAATGGCTTATGATTCACACTATAATTTAAGAATCGATATTCAAAATGTTTGTCAAGGTCGACGGATTATTCTAAGTATTGATGAGTTAGAATCAAGCAGTGGAACACGTCCAGGCATTCTTCCATCAGGTGAGTGGATCTTAGTATTTAAATTAGCGGACCCCATACCCAAGTGCGAGTGGTTGTTCGAGTATTCCATTGAAGCCAAAGAGTTGAGTCAGCCATCACTTAAAAACATCTAACTGTTCTTAGCAATTAAGATGGTTTTAATCTTTAACAATAAACTTAAACACTAATTTATTTATGGGTGTTTAAGTTTATTTTTTTGAAAGGGCACCGTGGGATCGACTGTTTTATGAAAAAATTTTAATAATAGACAGTTTGATGTGAATTTGATATATAATAATAGGACAAGTGACTTGCAAATTTAATTAGCAAGTATTAAGAAATGAGGAATCTTTTTGGTTAGAAAAAATGTAATGACTGTTGTTGTTCCTTGTTATAATGAACAAAAGACAATCCAGCCGTTTATTGAGGCAATTTTAAAAGTTCAAAAAGACCTAAAAGAAGTTGAAATTGAATTACTATTAATAGATGATGGGTCAACCGATCAAACCCTAAATGCTATTAAAGAAGTGGTTCAGCAATATCCAGACAGCATTGAATACCTATCTTTTTCACGCAATTTTGGTAAAGAAGCAGGTCTTTATGCCGGCTTGAAACACGCCAAAGGTGAGTATGTTGCAATTATGGATGCGGATTTACAAGATCCACCGATGATGTTAGTAGATATGTATCGAATGATTCTAGATCCAAATGTCGATGTGGTAGCAACCAGAAGGACTTCTAGAGAAGGCGAACCAGTTGTTCGTTCTTTTTTTGCCCGCCTTTTTTACAAATTGAATAATTTAATTTCGCGCCTTGAGTTAGCAGAAGGTACGCGAGATTATCGTTTGATGAAGGCACAAGTCGTAGATGCCGTTGTATCTATGGGTGAGTATAATCGCTTTTCAAAAGGGATTTTCTCATGGGTTGGTTTTAAAGTGAAATATTTAGAATACCCTAATATTAAACGCATTGCTGGTCAATCCTCATGGTCATTTAGAAGTTTGTTCGATTATGCTATCGATGGCTTAATTTCTTTTTCGGACTTTCCATTAACAATTGCTAGTTTCTTAGGTCTTTTCAGTATTGGCACAGCTTTGGTTTGGGGTATCTACTTACTAGTGGCTTTTTTACTTTATCAAGTAAGCGCTTCTGCGAACAGTCTCTTGGCCTTATTAATATTATTTATGGGTGGCTTTCAATTTTTATGCTTAGGTATTATTGGCAAGTACATTTCTAAAATTTTTACCGAAGATAAACGACGACCTATATATTTGGTGAGAGAAGAGAAGCTTTTTGAAGAAGATGACTAGGATAATTATTTAAAAATGAGTCTGATAATATAAAAGAACAGCCTGCACATGCTTGTGTAGGCTGTTCTTGATTTGAGTGTGTAAATTGTTGGGGAATGGTGATAAGACCTATTCTTCATCTAACATTGGCTGACCTGGTCCGGGTTGGTGATTGGCAATATTGCTTGCCCATTCATAGTCCACCATAATAAATTGCCCGAGATAATCGTTTTTTAATTCTTTAGCAAACTTATCAAGAATGAAGTCTGTAAGCGATGGATGGTAATCAACCATAAGCTGCTCATCTTCTGTAAGATAAAGGAATTTATCTTGATTATCTTTGTGAATAAAGAAGCGGTTAAGTACTTTTCGATTCGGTTCTTGTTGAGCAAATAGGCCATCTGTTAATACTTTTACAACTTCCATTACCTGATCATTAAATCCTCGATCAAAAATCTGGATTTTTTCAATCAGTTGAGGGGCTGAAGTTACAACTCTTAAATGATAATCACTAATATCAATCCCTTCCTCAGCTGTCATTAAGCTAAGACCTTTTAATATTTTTTCGCGATTTTCTTTAAAATTAGGTGCTAAATATATCAAAAGCTTGAGTTTTGGATCATGATAGAGAATTTGAGTTTCTATTTGTCTTTTGGCCCCACATTGATCGCATTCAAAGGCTAGAAGCTGACCTTCTAATAGTTGTTGTTTTAATTCGGGGTGTTTTTGACTATTGATAGCAGTTTCGATGATATGTTCCTGCTTAGCTTGGCATACTGGACACTCTAAGTGGATTGTTTGTGGCATTCAATTGCCTCCTTTATCGGATTAATAATTCTAGTATATCAAAAATGAGGAAAGATGCGAAAGAATCATTAATATAATCTTGTAAGCGATTAACACATTGTCTTAAACTGTGCTATAATAGCTAAAGTAATAGGTATAGAGGGGGGAATATATGAAAAGTTTAATTATTTATGAATCACCTTATGGATCTACCTTAATTTATGCTAGAGCCCTCCAAAGAGTCTTTGACTTTCCGATGGTAGCTTTAAGTGAGGTTGATCGAACTACTTTGAACCACTATGATTTAATTATTGTAGGCACCTTTGTTTTCTCCGGAAGGATTTTTAAGTCGACTTTGATTAATCAGTTGATGAATCGCTACCGCGAACCGAGTTGGGTCTTATTCACTGTGGGCATTTCTACCCCAAATCTTACCAACTTTACGAAACTATTAAAAGAAACCTTTACAGCTAGAGTCTATCAACAATTAGCAACCTTTCATTATCGTGGTCGAATTGCCTCTAAGCGCTTTTCTTTAATGTACTTAGCTTCCAAAAGAATGAAGCGTCAACCAGGCACTAGCCTGGATGATGTGATTTTGGGCCCCGAGGAATGGCATTTGTTGGATTATCATGGAGGAACGGCTGAAAAAGAGGATTTAAAGCAAATAGCGAATATGGTAGAGTATATACGTGAAATTGTACAATACATTGGATAATGGAGGAATCGAATAAGATGGAAGAAGCAAAAAAACGAGTGGGCAAATATGCAGCCTCTTATGTTGAAGATGGTATGGTGGTCGGATTAGGGACTGGCTCAACGGCATATTGGTTTATTGAAGAGCTAGGACGCCGTTTCCAAGCAGGAGAACTCAATAATATTTTAACAGTCTCTACTTCTGATCGCTCTTCTGAACAGGCTTTAAAATTAGGCTTACCCTTAAAAGAAATTGAAGATGTCAATCGCATCGATCTGTTAGTAGATGGAGCGGACGAAACAACTCGTCAATTCGCCGGTATTAAAGGCGGTGGTGGTGCGCTTTTGCATGAAAAAATTATTGCTGAAAACAGTGATAAGATTATTTGGATTATGGATGAGAGTAAATTAGTTAACCAATTAGGGAAATTTCCTCTTCCAGTAGAAGTAGTTCGCTTTGGCTCATGGAAAGTTTATGATGCTTTTAAAAGCGCTGGGATGAAACCAAGCTTTAGAAGAATTGAAGATGACAGGCTTTTCATTACCGATTCCGGCAATTATATCATTGACCTCCATTTAGAAGAGATTCCTAATCCCCAAGTGTTGGCAGCCGAGATTAAGTCTAAGGTTGGAGTAGTTGAGCATGGCCTTTTCTTAAATTATGCCGATATCATTCTGGTTGCCCAAGCTGATGGAGAAATTATTAAAATCGAACGTAGTGGTGAAGTAAATTAGACAATATTAAGGATGATGAAGTATGAGAATGGTAGATTTAATCCATAAAAAACAAGAAAATCAAGCATTGACCCAAGCTGAAATCCAATATATTATTAACGGATTTACTAAGGGAGAAATTCCTGATTACCAAATGGCCGCCTTGAATATGGCAGTTTACTTTAATGGCATGAATGCTAAAGAAGTTAGTTATTTGACCATGGCTATGGTTGAATCAGGCGATCAGATCGATCTCTCTGCTATCAAAGGCATCAAAGTAGATAAACATTCGACCGGAGGTGTTGGAGATACAACCACTCTAGTCCTAGCTCCCTTAGTAGCTTCTTGTGGTGTTCCGGTGGCTAAGATGTCAGGGCGTGGTTTAGGCCATACGGGTGGTACGCTGGATAAACTTGAAACAATCAAGGGCTTTAATTTTGAAATCGCTGAAGCTGCCTTTATTGCTCAAGTAAACCAACACCAAGTGGCCGTGGTCGGACAAACTGGCGATTTAACCCCAGCTGATAAAAAGCTGTATGCTTTAAGAGATGTCACTTCTACTGTCCAGTCTATTCCTTTAATTGCTTCTTCCATTATGTCTAAGAAAATTGCTTCGGGTGCTGATGCAATTGTCCTAGATGTAAAAGTAGGCGATGGCGCCTTTATGAAGACAATCGAGATGGCCGAAGAGTTGGCCAACACCATGGTTGAAATAGGCAATCATTTAGGTCGTAAAACAGTAGCCATCTTATCTAATATGGATCAGCCATTAGGCTTTGCAATTGGTAATACCTTAGAGGTCAATGAAGCTGTGGAAACCTTAAAAGGTAAAGGTCCGCAAGATCTAACGGAGCTTTGTCTGAATCTTGGAGCACAAATGCTCTTGTCTGCTGAGAAAGTAAAAAGTTTGCCAGAAGGTATTGAAATGTTGCAAGCGCAGATTGACTCAGGAGCAGCCTTAGAAAAATTCCGTGAATTTATTGAGATTCAAGGAGGAGATGCTTCATTCATTGATAATCCGGAACAATTAGGTAAAGCCAAGTATCAAATTCCGTATTTAGCTAAAAAATCAGGTGTAGTTAGTCACTGGGTAGCCGATTTAGTGGGTGAAGCAGCGATGGTTTTAGGAGCGGGTCGTGCGGTTAAAGAAGATGAAATTGATCCAGTAGTAGGCATTGTCTTAAAAGCTAAGGTAGGAGATCCTGTTCAAGAAGGAGATCCACTCGCAATCATCCATTCCAATCGGGAAGATATTGATGACTGCTTGAAGCGACTAGACCAAGCTATTCAAATCGCTGATACAGCTAAAGAATTACCTCTAATTTATAAAACAATTGATTAAAATACGCAAGAAGAAGGAAGTTACTATGTCAAATAACAAAACGTTTAAGTATGTTCAAATCGGGATTTATGCTGCTTTAATCATCGCTGCGATTACCTTTATCCGTGTCCCGATGCCATCCGCCATCTCTAATTCTTTTGTTCATCCAGGGAATGCCTTGGTGATTTTAGCAGTTTTACTAATGGGGTTCAAACGTGGTACGGCTGCTGCTTTAATAGGGCTTTTCCTCTTTGATAGCTTGAATGGTTATTTCTATGTCGTTCATTTTACCCTTTTAGAAAACCTCTTGGTTTTGATTATGGTCTCATTCATATATAATAAATTCTTCCATAAAAAGGATAGTATGAGTCATATTGTGACATTAGGAATCGTAGGAGCATTAACTAAGATTGTATTAATCTTTGGTAAGCATATTATCAATCAAATGATCTTAGGAGCCACATCTTCTGCAGCAATTGCGATGGCGATTTCAGCCATGCCAGCCAGTCTTTTTACAGGACTTGTTACAGCAATTTTAGTGCCAGTTTTATATTTCCCTTTAAAGAAAATTTTCCAACGCTATCATACAATTGGTGAGTAAATTTACCACTTGGGGTTCAGTCTTTAAGGCTGAACCTTTTTAATTGGTAAAATTTAATGGCCCTCGACGCTTTAAGTCGAGGGCTTTACTAAATTGTCTTAAACTTTAGCTGGTTCAAGTGCAGGGCTGTTTGTATGGATGGTTTGATATCTCTCTTGCTTGAGGTTTTTAATCGAAATCATAAAGCAGAAGGATATAATATATAGACTGGCTAGGAAAAACATAACTGCACGCATCGCATAGTTTTCTAAAATCATTCCAATGATGAGAGAAGAGAAACCACCGATTGCACGACCAACATTTAAAATGATGTTATTAGCTACTGCTCTGACTTGAAGGGGGTATAAGCGCGTAACCATAGCGCCATAGCCGGCAAACATTCCATTAACAAAGAAGCCCATTAAAGCACCGCCAAGTAAAAGGCTTAAGGCAGAATGGACATAAGTAAAAGCGAAAACCGAGATAGCTGATAGGATGAGGAAAATGCCATAAACTAAACGTGGACCAAACATATCTAGAAAATAACCGAAGACTAACATACCGATCGACATTCCTACAATAGTAGTAATCATCCAAAGGTTAGAGTTACCCAGGCTGATCCCTAATTTACCTTGCATCATAGTTGGTAACCAGTTCATCATTCCAAAGTAACCAGCAATTTGAACAGAAGTCATCACCATTAAAGCAATGGTTTGATGGGCTAGAGCAGGTGTTTTGAAGAGGTCAGAGATTTTACCTGCTTGTTGACGGTCGACTTTCTGGCTACCACGATCAGTGATTTGATCTTCTTTAATCATAAAGTGCATGTAAGCCACTAAGATTAACGGCAGAACACCTAGAGCGAAAAGTCCTCTCCAACCAAAGACGGGTGCAATTAAGCTGGCTAAAACAGCGGATGTAATCGAACCGATTTGTCCCATGACACCATTCAGTGAGGAGATACGACCCATTTTGTTGCTTGGTACAATACCCGCCATGATTGCTAAGGCAACACCGTACTCACCACCAACTCCAATACCAGCTAAGAAGCGTAAAGCTAAAAGGCTATTGATGCTTTGACTAAAGAAGATAAGGGCTGTGGCTGCAGAAAAAATTGCGACGGTCCATTTTAATACTTTATATTTGTTATAGCGGTCTGCTAAGACCCCAAAGACAAGTCCCCCAAACAGCATTCCGAAGTTAGTAATGGTTCCAATCCAACCGGCTTGAGTAGAGGAAATATTCAAATCAGCAATAATAGAGGATAGGGAAAAGGCCAAAAACATCACATTGACATCATCTAAACCAGAGGCAATCATTGAAGTAATGAGGGCACGACGATCATAATTTATAGTTTTCATAACAACTCTCCTTAATAAAAGTTCACGGACTTTTTTAATTAATATTTTGACTTTAGTTAAAAGCTTGACTCCAAGCTTGAGGATCTTTGTACCAATTGGCTAAGCTTTGCTTATGACTTGCAAAATCAGGTTTTTGGGTAACCGTATCGATCAGAGTGGCATAATCACTCAAGGTGACTAGCGGGAAAGATTCTTTAGCAAAATTTTGACGACCGGCATCTAATAAGTAATTAAAGATAGCTAGGGCCCCAATCACTTGACCACCAGCATTTTGAACGGCGTGAGCCGCTTTAATGACGCTCCCACCGGTTGAAATCAAGTCTTCAATCATTAGGACTTTTTGTCCTGGATTTAAGTGGCCTTCAATTTGATTGTGCATGCCGTGTCCTTTAGGACTAGACCGCACATAAATCATTGGTAAGTTTAATTCTTGTGCCAAGAAAGCAGCGTGAGGAATACCAGCAGTAGCTGTACCCGCGATCACTTCGACCTGTGCAAAGTTTTCTTTAACGGCTGCTACCATAGCTTCAATTAAAAGCTGCCGGCTTTGCGGATGGCTAATAATTAGGCGGTTATCACAATAAATGGGTGATTTTAAACCGCTTGACCAGGTAAAAGGGGGATCTAAGCTGATTTTAACTGCTTCAATATCCAAGAGGATATTAGCAATCTTTTCTTTACTGCTGGTTTGATGAACGTTTTCCATGATGACCTCCTATTTTAATAATTTTTGTGCTTCAGCTATTTTTTCAACTATGTCCATGTAAGCCGCTTTTGGATTATCTGCCTGGGTAATTGGACGACCAATCACGAGATAATCACTGAGATTTTTAACAGCAGTTTGGACATCAGCGATACGGTGCTGGTCATCCGTACAATTTATCGTTTGTGGGCGTATTCCTGGTGTAACCGTTAGGAAGTTAGTATGAGTGACCTCTTTGATCGCCTTAGCTTCATGGGGTGAGCAAACTACACCGTCAAGGCCTGCTTGGTGACTTAATTTGGCATAGTGTAAGGTTGAAGTTTCTAAACCGGCAGTAATCAGTTGTTCTTCTTCCACTTGTTGGTTAGAAGTAGAAGTCAGTTGAGTGACTGCAATCAAAAGGGGTTCTTTTTGACCAGAAGGTGTCCCTTGTATCAGACCTTCTTTGGCTGCTTCCATCATTTTAAGTCCACCTGCCGCATGGACATTAACCATGGCTACACCCAATTGAGCGAGAATTCGCATGGATCTCATCACGGTGTTAGGGATGTCATGGAGTTTAAGGTCAAGAAAAACAGCATGACCCTGACTGGAAATGGTTTCTAAAAGTTGAGGGCCTCCCAAATAGAAAACTTCCATGCCTATTTTTATATTATGGGGACCTTGGGGTAAAAGCTTTAAAAAGTCTAAGATTTCTTGATCACTGGCAAAATCAAGCGCAATAATGGGTAGTTGAGGATTGAGTTCCATAAAGTCCACCTTTCTAATAAAAAACGCCTAACCACATATTCGGTTAGGCATAAAAGATATATCCATAAAAGCATGCCCAAAGGCATACTCAGGGTGTGGATCTTCTTTCATGCTTCTCTGAACATGTTTAAAGCGATCGTTTCAAATTGTTAAGAGTATAAAATGAATCAAAGGAATTGTCAATAGGAAAATAAACATTAAAAAAATTATGTGTTAAACGTAAATGATAATGTCTCAAGAGAACACAAATCAAAATGTCCCACTATCCTCTATAATAAATGATGAAAAGGATAGGAGGGAAAATGATGGGAGATTAT